>JBGAGR010000102.1:0-23699 GCA_044226645.1 Aggregatilineales bacterium | reverse complement strand
CTGCCGCCCGGTAAAGTGATAACCCGTCGCCTGGTCGGGCAGGATGTTGTGCTGTATCGCACCCAATCCGGTCTTGTCCGTGCGGTAGAACCATTTTGCCCGCATCTCGGCGCACATTTCGGCTATGGCGGCACAGTCGAGGGTGAGGAACTGCGCTGCCCCTTTCACGCTTTCCGCTTCGATACCGAGGGAGCCTGCACCGCTACCGGCTATGGCACCAAACCGCCGCCCAAAGCGCGTGTCAAGCATTGGGTAGTGCGGGAAAATAACGGCCTGCTCATGCTCTGGTTCGACAGTCACGATTGTCCACCGGAATGGGAAGTCCCGGCGCTCGATCAGGAAAACTGGTCGCCCTTATTTCATCGCACCTTTCCACTGAAAGATCATCCCCAGGAAACGGTGGAAAACGGCGTAGACATCGGACATTTCGGCATCGTACACGGTTACTCGGATATTGAAATGCGCAGCGATCTGGTCGCGGACGGTGCCTTTTTTCAGGTCGGTTATGCAGCCCAGCGTCCGATGCCCGTTCTGGGACGTTTTGGCGCGAAAGTCCAATTTGAGTTTGACCTGAATATTCACGGCCTTGGCTTCTCGCTGGTTAAAGTCCATGTACCCCGCTTTGGACTGGATACGCGCTTGTTCGTGCTGGCGACACCCACCGAAGATGAAAAAATTGATCTACATCTGGCCTTGAGCATCAAAAAGCTGGAGAGCGCCGCCAGCATTCACCCGGCTTTATTTTTCCTGCCGACTGGCGCGTTGAGTCATCTGATCGGCTACATCATTCACGCCAGTCTGGTGAATGATGCCGGACAGGATTTTCCCATCTGGGAGAACAAGCGCTACTTGCGGCAACCCGCCTTAGCCGAAGGTGATGGCCCTATCGGCAAATTCCGCCAGTGGTCGAAGCAGTTTTACTATGATTTGGAATCTGTTTTTTCATAACCTCGGAACAAAATATGGATATTCTCGATACTCAAATTAATCCGAACGACGAGCGATTCAAAGCGAATGTAGCGCATAACCAGGCATTGATAGATGAACTGCGCGAGCGGTTGGCGTTGGTGCGGCAGGGCGGAGGCGAACAGTACCAGCAGCGTCATCGCGAACAGGGCAAATTGTTCGTCCGTGACCGGATTGATAAGCTGCTTGACCCCGGCTCACCCTTTCTCGAACTCTCGCCTTTAGCCGCCTGGGATTTATATGAGGGTGATGCTCCCGCAGCCGGAATCGTGACCGGAATCGGGCGCATCAGCGGGACGGAATGCCTGATCGTCGCGAACGATGCGACGGTCAAGGGCGGAACCTATTACCCGATGACCGTGAAAAAGCATCTGCGTGCCCAGCAGGTCGCGCTGGAAAATAACCTGCCCTGCGTCTATCTGGTGGACAGCGGCGGCGCATTTCTCCCCATGCAGGACGAGGTTTTCCCGGATTCGGACGATTTCGGGCGCATTTTTTACAATCAGGCCGTGATGAGCGCGGCAGGTATTCCACAAATCGCCTCGGTCATGGGAAGCTGCACAGCAGGCGGCGCGTATGTCCCCGCCATGTCGGATGAAACCGTGATCGTCAAGGGAACGGGGACGATTTTCCTCGGTGGGCCACCGAAGAATTGGGCGGCGCATTCGTCCATACGCATCAATCCGGTGTGGCGGATCATTTTGCTGAGGACGATGACCACGCGCTGGAAATTGTGCGCAACATCGTTGAATCGCTCAACCGGAAAAAGCGCGTCGAGATGGACATCCGTCCGCCGGAAGAACCGCTCTATGACCCGGCTGAACTCTACGGCATCATTCCCGCGACCTTCCGCGAAAGCTACGACGTGCGGGAAATCATCGCGCGGCTGGTGGATGGGAGCAAATTCCGCGAGTTCAAAGCCAATTATGGCATGACCCTCATCACCGGATTCGCCCGCATCGAGGGCTATCCAGTTGGCATCATCGCCAACAACGGCGTGTTATTCAGCGAAAGCGCCCTCAAGGGAACGCACTTCATCGAATTGTGTACCGCTCGCAATATCCCGCTGTTGTTCCTGCAAAACATCACCGGCTTCATGGTCGGCAAGGAATACGAGCAGCGCGGCATCGCCAAAGACGGCGCGAAGATGGTTCACGCGGTTGCCAATGCCAAAGTGCCCAAGCTGACCGTGATTATCGGTGGGAGCTTCGGGGCGGGCAATTACGGCATGTGTGGACGCGCTTATGCCCCGCGTTTCCTCTGGATGTGGCCCAACAGCCGTATCAGCGTGATGGGCGGTGAACAGGCTGCTAATGTCCTCTTGACCGTGAAGCGCGACCAACTGGCGCGCCAGGGAAAAGCCGATTTGACCGACGACGAGCAGGCCGCTTTCAAACAGCCCATCCTCGATAAGTACGACGCGGAAGGCAGTCCCTATTACTCCACCGCTCGGCTGTGGGATGATGGCATCCTCGACCCGGCGGAAACACGCCGTGTGCTGGGATTAGCCTTGAGCGCCTGCCTGAACAAGTCACGGGAGGATACAACCTTCGGCGTGTTCAGGATGTGACAATAGAATTTGTCCTATTCATGGTTATTTCGCCCGGTGCAGAGCTTTTCGGTTTGCGCGGCACTTCTCCAGAATATCCACCCGGATTTCACCGGGGGGCAGGTGCCGAAGGTGAGTATAAATAACGCCCGCCACAGTACCGAACACATTAGGGGTTATCAGCTTGATTCGAGTTTGCCTTTCAAAGTCCACATGTTCTTGTCTGATACTCACAGCGATTGTTAATCCAGCGGCGATTTCACGCTGAGTGAATGGTTTGTCGCCGGCTTCCGCTCCAAACTCGTTGATAATCCCCGTCAGTCCCGCATATAGGCCGGAAACATGAGTCCCACCATTTGCCGTATAGAGTCTGTTGGCGTAGCTGCGTTCAATCGTATCCATCGCATCAGCATATTGCAGCGCAAAATCCACTTTCACATTGAAACCCTGTCGGCCAACTCCGGCGTAAAATATCGATTCATCCTCACCCGTGATGACCTCATGCAGGGTAGACCGTTCGGCATTCAAATCCGTTACCAGTTGCCCTAAGCCCTGTGGAAAATAGAAGCGCTTTTCCTGTTTTTCAGCAGTACGTTCATCTCGTACAACGACAGTAAGCCCCGGAATCAGGTAGGATAATTCGCGCGCCCTCTCCGCGATCAGGTCAAACTGGAATTCATTTGGTTCAAAGATGGTGAAATCCGGTGTAAAGGTAAAGATTGTTCCGGTAGATTCGTTATCCTCTAATGGTCTGACTTGAGTGACTTCACTTTGCGGTACACCTGCACCGTAGACTTGCCGCCATAAATATCCCTCACGAGCGACTTCAGCCGTGAATGACGATGAAAGGGCATTTACCGCCGCTATGCCAACGCCCATCATCCCTCTAGGTGGGAAATAGTATTTGTTCCCCGCTCTGTTGATCTTTGCACCCACGTTTGTCAGACTGAGTTCCAATAAACTTTTTCCGTGTTGTTTAGAGATTTCCACTGGAATACCGCTGCCGTTATCTCGAATGGAAATCTCATGGTTAGGTCGGATAGTAATCCAGAGATGATCTCCAAAATCTGTCAGCGCCTCTTCAGTAACATCATCAAGGATTTCATGTACTAAATGATGCATTGCTCGTACATCCACTCCGCCGAAATACATCCCTGGGCGCAGTCGGACATGTTGCATGGGATCTAACTTTTGGATGGTATTTTCGTTGTACATGATGGTTCTCTTTTCGTCTATTGGACAGCCTAATATTTTACCCTTTCCGTCGCTCAAAAGCATATTTTCGACCCTTTGTAACCTGTATTAACCCTATCAATTTTTCACCAAAATAGAGGCTCATTTTGTGCGGATAAATCAGCGTATTAAGGAGTTAGGGATCGAAAACCTTTGGAGAAATTCACGCTCAAGCCATATCCACAACTCTAACGGATCACCACCAAAAAATTCTTATCCCCGGTTAGAACATTCATACCGAAAAGTTTACCAAAAGTTCACCCTTTTTCACCCAATTTACGCTACCCTGTATCTGGTTCATCGGATGTCGCCTCGAATGCCTTACACCTTTTCCCTTGAACCTTGCACCTGACAACTATCGACTGATGACTGGGGACTTTTCACTTGGAACTTCAAACCGCAGCGAAATCAGCGGCGGCAAAAATATCCGCCGCCGCCGCGAAACCATTTTCTAACCATGTGCCTGAATCCACATTGCAAACATTGCAGCAATCCCCCCCACCCATCACATGTACGGGGAAACTGTGCAATCTTTGCAATCACAGGACATAAAACGGGTAACGGATCACTGGTAGCTTTTACTAGGAACAGAGAACTTGGAACTTGCTTTTGCCACTGTCGCCACAGCCATCTTTTTGAGGGGAATCCTCCCTCGCCATTCCGCCGCCATTTCTGCCATTATTCTGGTAGCTGGCAACTGGTAACGGGTAACTTTAGCGACTTTTTACTAAAAACTGGGAACAATGAACTACTATCCCTTATGCATCTGGCGCTACACTAAAGAAATATATTTTCAGGGTGAACGAAAGGGTGCAAATGCGAAAAATCGGATTATTTCTCTTCGTAGTGCTGGTGAGCGCAGGATGCAATCTGAGTACCAGTCCGCCGACTGAAATCCCGACCTTTGAGCCGCGTTCAACGGAGACTCCGGTGCCGCTGCCGCCGACACCAACCGGGCTGTTTTCACTGCCGCCTCTGCCAGCGACCAACATCCCCGTGACGAGTGTGCCGCTGCTGGGCAGTACGTGTCAGGTGTATACGACCTATTCGGGCGCTGATCCGAATAACCTGCTGAGTCTGCGCGATGCTCCAACCGTGACGGGGCTGCAAGTGCTGAAAGTGCCGAATAATGTGGTTGTCCTGCTCATTCCGGGTACAACAGAAGTTCAGGCGGATGGGTATCACTGGCTGAATGTGATGTATGTGAACCCATCGCAATTCCGTTACATGGGCTGGATGGCGCGGGATTCGTATTCGGTGAACGGTGTGCCTGACCCGACGATTGCGACACTGCGTCCAGCGGGAACACAGTCAGGGTGTTAAATTGAATCGCAGAGAATTGAACAGTGAGAATCTGAGGACACCGAGAGAAGCTTTTTAACACAGGGTAGGGGCGCAGCACTGCCGCGCCCCTACGATCAGGATTTTTTCGAGCGAGATTTGAGGGCGCGTTTGGCCTGTTCGACCAGCGATTTGTCCATGGGCTGGGGAGAATAGGCCGCTGTATCGACGATGTGCGCCAGTGTATCCAGTTCGGTTGTGATCTCGGCGTGTTCCTGCACCGTTTGCGCCGGGGCACGATAGGAACGTAAATCACGCTGCGCGCGGCGATAAAGTGCGAAAATCTGTCGGCGGGTTTTGTCACGGCGAATCAATCCCGGTGAGTATCCGGTGAAGTGCAGCTTTTTCCAGCGCTTCCAACCAAACCAGCCGATCACTCCGGCGATGATAAATCCGGCGATAAACAGCAGGGGGCGAATGATCGAACCGAGGGCGGACATGCCAGCCTGGAACATCTCACCGATGGGCAGCGAAGGCAGTTCGACTCCGGCGAATAAATCCGAGAATACCCAGCGCTTGATGCCTCCGGTTTGTGGGTCGCCTGTCCAGCCGGGAGTCGGGTCAAAAGGAACCCATTCCACGCCCTGTAAGCCGGGGAAAAAGACCTCGACCCAGGCGTGGGCATCGCTGGCGTGGACTTCGTAGTATCCGGTAATCGGATTGAGCGTTCCGCTGCCGTAGCCAACCACGAATCGCGCCGGAATGCCGATGGAACGCAGCAGGACGATCATGGCGCTGGTGAAATGCTCACACACGCCGCGCTTGTCGATGAACAGGAATTGATCCACCGAATCGGTATCGGGCTGCTGGGGCGGCGGATAATAATCGTAAGGGTAATTCTTCAGCAGATAATCGCGTATCGCGATCACTTTGTCGTAATTGTCCGTCAAGCCCTGTGTGATCTGCTCGGCAAGCTGATGGGTGCGTTCGGTGACGGTATCGGGAAGCTGGAAATAGCGCGATTGAATCCACTCCGGGTAGCTGGCGTAATCATCCGAGGCGGAACGGAGCAGTGCTGGGTCGGCATTCTGACTGCTCGATACGACGGAGTAGACTGTCCCGGCTTTTAGTTCCGATCCAACTTTGATACCACCCGTTACGTCGAGCGCGATTTCAGTCGATGCGAAGAAAATCCACTGGGGTGTCCCACCTGTCCAGAGGATGTTGGGCATGTCCTGCGCGATATAGAAGGTTTGGACGAAGGAATTTTTCTGCGTGAAATTGAAATCCTCGTCCAGCACGAAGCGTCCGCTCCGTCCGGCAGTATATTTGCGCAGCGCATCGTCCGATTCGCTCCAGGTGCGTCCGTCGTAATGGTCGAAAGCATAACCGCGCCAGTAGCTCCACGCCGGACTCTGCACGTACATCATGATCGTGTCGCTCAAGCGTCCACGATAGCTCAGGTCGAGCTTATCGCTGAAGCCGTAGTAATACTCGCTCGGATCGGTGTTAGTATTCGTTCCAGTTACGCGCACCAGCGAAAAAGCGGGATTAATCACCTGCGCGGAAGGTGATCCGGTAATCGGCGCTTGAAACGAAAAAGGCGGCACAATCGGGAATCCGGCGAAGCGCGGCGTGACAATGAACACTCCAACGACTGCGACGGTCATCAATCCGGCGAGGCGCGTCCAGCGGCTTCCCAGACGGCGCAGAAGTGGACGTGGCGCAGTGTTATTGACCGGACGCAGCACGACCGGATTTTCCTTGAGGCCATCTTCGCTGTCGGCCTGCCAGAGAAAGGCCAGCAGTAGAGCCATGTAGGCCAACAGGAACAGCGCGAAGGTCAGATCACGGCTGAGAGTCGCGGCGACGTAGAGATTAATCAACCCGATGCCCATGCCGGAATAGAGATTCAAACGCTGGTAGAGTTCGAAGCTGACCACACCCATCGCTAACATGGCAACCTGCGCCTGCGGGTAAGGCTGTCCACCGAACAGGCCAATGAACATCCAGCCGAAAACCAGATGCAGGCCGACAAAGGTCACGATACGCAGCCATGCCGGGGGATGATTACGTACACGATAGGCGGTGCGGTGTCCGAGGGCGAGGATGGCAATCGCGATAATCGCCACAAACCAGATGCGCGTCGGATAGGCCAGCGCGAGGATGCCTGTTACCTGCGCAGCGAAGGCAATCTGGCGGAGTTTGACTGAGTGTTCGATCTGCGTTAGCTGCTTTTTGCGCAGGCGCGGGAGCATAAAAGCCAGCCCGATGACCGCAATGCCGAGTATCCAGAAATCGGTTTTGAGCATGACGGCAATCGTGCCGATGGCGATGAGGGCACTGATGGCGTAAAGGCGATGCGTTTGATATTGTAGGTTCATTTTCATTGAAGTTGCTCCGCCCAATCATCAGCGAACTGCACGAGGCGCGTTTCGATGCCTGCGGTGGTGAGTTGACCTGCTAATCCTTGCGCGGAAATCCCTTTTTCGGGGAAGGTTTGCGGGTCAAGGATAACGGCTAAGACTTCGATGCGCTGGCGGTAAAGTTCGGTTAAGGGTTGAATGACGCGCTCATCAGGCCAGGGGAGGATGACCGCAACAAAATTCTGTGTGGGCTGCTGACCGATGACCTGTGAGAGCGTGACGTTTGCCTGTCGGCTGGATACGCGCCAGATATTGCAACAGCGCCATCCAGCTAACGCGCGGTGTGGGAGCGGCGAGGGCTTCGTCATCGGAGAGCAAATGCAGCGAGTAGCCTTTGTGACGGGCATAATCGCCAATGCTGGCGGCGCATTTCACCGCCCATTCAAAGGGTGTGTGCTTGGTGAGGGTCTGCGGATAGGGATGGGCGCATAAATCCATGACCAGCGTTAAGCCGGGTTGGGCTTCGTCGGCAAATTCCTTGCTGATGAGCTGGTTGGTTTTGGCGACGGAGCGCCAGTGAATATGACGCGGTGAATCGCCTGTGCGATAAGGACGCACACCCAGAATTTCGTATCCAACCCCGCGCGGGGACGGGCGATTTGGGCGGTCAATTTGCGGTCAAGCAGTTCCATCCGTTCCAGCGGGCGGACTTCGGGATAGACCAGTGTCCGTGTCGGGATCGAGAGTGTACCTTTACGCTGGAACATGCCGAAGGGTGCGCCGGAAGCAATATCGAGCGCGGGAAATTCATGCAAGCCGCGTCGATCCAGCGTGATGTCATAGCGGAACTGTACGGCGGATTCGGTGGGCAGCGAAGGGATGAACAATTTCGTCAGACGGAAAGCATCATCCGGCGAGACCAGTGGGCAGCTTTCGTTGAGGCGGATGTGTGAGGCGTTCATCCCAGATGTTTTACGAATGGTGAGTTCAACGCTGGTTTCGTCGCCTTCGTAGAGATCGGCTTCGAGCGCCGTGCCGACTTTGCGCGTTCCGGTCAAGCCTTTCAGCGCATTGCGATTCAAGCGCCATGCCGCGATGACAGTGCCGAGCAGGAGCGCCGCGACGACATACAGCCAGCCGACCTGTGTCTGATTGGCGAAGAGATAGATGACGGCGGAAGCGGCAACAAATGTGGCGCGTGAAGTGGCATGGGGATATTATGCGACTCGACTCATCGGTTGTAGCTGGCGACACAAAAGATTGCCACTCCAAATAAAATCAATAAAATCCCTTGTAATTTCTGACTGCTATCCCACGCGCTTGTATGTTCTGATTTGATACCTTGTNACGCAGCCATGCCGGGGGATGATTACGTACACGATAGGCGGTGCGGTGTCCGAGGGCGAGGATGGCAATCGCGATAATTGCTACAAACCAGATGCGCGTCGGATAAGCCAGCGCGAGGATGCCTGTGACCTGCGCGGCGAAAGCGATCTGGCGCAGCTTTGCCGAGTGTTCGATCTGCGTTAGCTGCTTTTTGCGCAGGCGTGGCAGCATAAAGGCTAGCCCGATCACCGCGATTCCGAGAATCCAGAAATCGGTTTTGAGCATGATGGCAATTGTGCCAGTGGCGATCAGGGCAGCGATGATGTACAAGGCGATGCGCTTGAAATTGAGCTTTTTTATCATTGCAACTGCTCCGCCCAATCATCCGCGAATTGCACGAGGCGTGTTTCGATGCCTGCGGTGGTGAGTTGTCCGGAAAGTCCCTGCGCGGAAATCCCTTTTTCGGGGAAGGTCTGCGGGTCAAGGATGACGGCTAAGACTTCGATGCGCTGGCGATAGAGTTCGGTTAAGGGCTGAATCACGCGCTCATCAGGCCAGGGCAGGATGACCGCGACAAAATTCTGTGTGGGCTGCTGTCCGATGACCTGTCCTAAGTGACGTTTCCCTGTCGGCTGAATGCGCGCCAGATATTGCAGCAGTGCCATCCAGCTAACGGCTCCTGTGGGAGCGGCGAGGGCTTCGTCATCGGAGAGTAAGTGCAGTGAATAGCCTTTGTGACGGGCATAGTCGCCAATGCTGGCGGCACATTTGACCGCCCATTCAAACGGCGTGTGTTTGGTCAGCGTCTGCGGATAGGGATGGGCGCATAAATCCATGACCAGCGTTAAGCCGGGTTGGGCTTCGTCGGCAAATTCCTTGCTGATGAGCTGGTTGGTTTTGGCGACGGAGCGCCAGTGAATATGACGGGGTGAGTCGCCAGTACGATAAGGACGGACACCCAGGATTTCGTATCCAACACCCGCGCGGGGACGAGCGATTTGTGCGGTCAATTTTCGATCCAGCAGTTCCATCCGTTCCAGCGGGCGGACTTCGGGATAGACCAGTGTGCGCGTTGGGATCGAGAGTGTGCCTTTACGCTGGAACATGCCAAAGGGTGCGCCGGAGGCTATATCGAGCGCGGGAAATTCATGCAGGCCACGACGATCCAGCGTGATATCATAGCGGAACTGGACGGCGGATTCGGTGGGCAACGAAGGGATGAACAATTTCGTCAGACGATATTGATCGTCAGGCGCGACCAGTGGACAGCTTTCATTCAGTCGGATGTGTGAAGCGTTCATGCCAGAGGTTTTGCGGATAGTGAGTTCGACGCTGGTTTCATCGCCTTCATAGAGATCGGCTTCGAGCGCTGTGCCGACTTTGCGCGTTCCGCTCAAGCCTTTGAGCGCGTTGCGGTTCAAGCGCCATGCCGCGATGACCGTGCCGAGCAGCAGCGCCGCGACGACATACAGCCAGCCGACCTGGGTCTGATTGGCGAAAAGGTAGATGACGGCAGAAGCGGCAACAAATGTGTACGCGCGTGAAGTAGGCATGGGGATATTATGCGACTCGACTCATCGGTTGTAGCTGGCGACACAAAAGATTGCCACTCCAAATAAAATCAATAAAATCCCTTGTAATTTCTGACTGCTATCCCACGCGCTTGTATGTTCTGATTTGATACCTTGTAGATCATTTATCATTTTTTGACCTGTCCAGACGGAATCGGTCGCTATAAGTTTGAAGAGACCATAGAGAATCATAAATGGTGCAAAACATATCAGACTTTGAAGCATGATTTGACCCTCCAACTGAAGGATTTCATGGACGAGAACACATTTAGGCTTAGATAAAGAAGTTCTTGGCGACTTGGTGGTTCGTATTTACTCCACCGGGACGCGGGTTTCGCTCAGGATTTGCTCGATGATCTCACGGGCGGTTTCCGGGCGGCGGTCACGGGTGAGCAGACGATGTGCCAGCACAGCGGGCGCAGCAGTTTTGATGTCATCGGGCGTGGCGAAGGTGCGTCCGGCGATGAGCGCCAGTGATTGCACACAGCGCTGCAAGGCTGTTCCACCACGCGGACTGACCCCGACCACTACATCGGGATGGGTGCGGGTGGCGACGGCTAACTGGACGATATATTCCTTGAGCGGACGGACAACATCGACTGAACGGGCGGCGTTTTGCAGGGCGATGATGTCATCCAGTGTGACAACAGGTTCTACGCCATCCAGCGGGTCGGCATGTTCCTCGCGTTCGAGGATACCCACTTCGTCCGCATAGGAGGGATAACCCAGATTGAGCGTGACCAGAAAGCGGTCTAACTGGGCTTCCGGCAGCGGGAAAGTTCCCGCCATTTCAACCGGATTCTGGGTGGCGAGGATGAAAAAGGGCTGCGGCAGGGCATGGGTAAATCCATCGCTGGTGACCTGTCCTTCCGCCATGCTTTCCAGCAGGCTGGATTGGGTGCGCGGTGAAGCGCGGTTGATTTCGTCCACCAGTACGATATTGCCGAAAATCGGCCCCGGCACGAACTCAAATTTTTGCTCGCGCTGGTTGTAGATCGCACCGCCCGTGATGTCCCCCGGCAGCAAGTCCGGCGTACACTGGATGCGTTTGAAGGTGGCATGAACCGAACGCGCGAGGGCTTTCGCCACCAGTGTTTTGCCGATGCCGGGCACATCTTCCAGCAGGACATGGCCTTTCGCCAGCAGGGTCGCCAGAATGAGCTTGAGTTTGTCTTCGTCAATCACCACTGCGCCGCGCAGGGTATTGGTTAGTTGTTGAATGGTATCGGTTTTTGGCATAGTTGAATGATGACCGTTTCCGTTGATTGATTGCTGCAACACAATAAAAGCCTCTCGATAATGCCCACTGAACTCATTACGAATAACATGAATAAACGTTCACGAAGCCCAATTTGATTATAAGGGGATGGGAGAGGTTGGCTTACATGCAGGGCGCAACGTGCTGCGCCCCTACGAAGATTTAGCTTTACCCACCCAGGCTTTTCATGGCAGCGGAGAGCGCCGAGCCAAAAGCGATGGAGGAGATGATGCCGCCCACCAGTGAGAGGGCAAACGAGGCGACAAAGAGCGACATACAGCCCTTCGCCGCGCCGAAGTCATAGGCTTCGCCAATACGTCCAGCGGCTTTGAAGAACACGACGAGATTGGCAATTGCCATCAAGGGCAGACAGAGCAGGCTGATGGTTCCTGCGCCAACCGATATCATGGTCATAATGATACAGACCCAGATGAAGAAAATGGGTTCGGTGTAGGAGTAGAAAGGCACGAGTTTAGTCATCATGTAAATCATGGTGCCATTGCCCTTCAGCAGCCGCGTCGCCATAAAATGGACGATGAAGCCGAGAATGAGCATGAAAATGACGCTGCCGATGGCGGCTCCGATTGCACCCAACAAGGCTGAAAGGGGTTGAACGGTGAGGCTTTTCGCCATGTCTGCCGTGATTTTGATGCTTTCCTGATCGAATTTTTCCGGTGTGAGCGCGGCCTGATATTCGACGGTTTTAGTGGCTAATTGACTGAACACGATGGGCGCGAGGAAGGCGATGACCCCGGTGATGACCCCAAATATACCGAGATCAAAAACCAGCGCATCCCAGCCGAGTTCTTTGGCCTGTGCTTTATGCTCGTCTTTGTGTTTCTGGATTTTCTGGTTTTTGGCGCTTTCAATGAATTCGCCGCGTTTTTCCCCACTGACAATGATCTTCAGACCCTCTTCGGGGGTGGTTCCGAGGACGTTGGAAACCAGACTGAGGAAATACTGATCGGTTTTGAGCTTTGGATTGAGCTGTAACGCTTTGGTCATACTGCGGGTGGCACCGGCTTCGTCTTTGCCAATATATTGGCTCATGGCTTCTTCGACGTACTGCTTGGCACGCTGCAACTGCTTTTCGGAAACCTCTACTTCGATGGGAACGTTCGGATTAGCAATCCGGTCAGTCTGTTCCTTCAGGTGTTTAAAAGCGCGTTCCGCCACTTCACGGATTTTGCGCTCCGGATCCATTTTGGCGATTTCATCCAGAAGCTTGAGCGCATCTATATCGCGCGAATCCGCCAGCGCGATAATGGCCTTACGACGTTCTTTGGGATCTTCACTGGCTAATTGATTAATAAGCCGTTGTTCGACAGCCATACGGCTTTGTCCTTTCGTCTGCTCAATAAATGCTGTTTTTATTGTTACAGAGAATGCTCGTATGGAGCGTAAAGTTTATGAAATTCATGTACTTTTGAGGATTATTCAATTCTGAAGCGGATAGACAGCCTCGTGGCGATAGGTTGGCCCCTGCGGCGCAAGGACGCTGGAATAGAGGACAAAGGATGCCACTGGGATCAAGTCAGTATGAAAATCGGTGTGGCGGGTCATGAACTGGCGCATACTGTCCGGCGTGGGTGGCATTTTGAAACGCGCCAGGGTGATATGCGGCGAAAAAGGGTGATCTTCCGGCGGGAGATTGAGCGCGACCAGTGTTTCTTCGACCTGGCGCTGAAGCTGGGGAAGGACTGCGGGCGCTTTAAGGCCGACCCACAGGACACGCGGCTTGCCTTTGGGCGGGAACTGCCCTACGCCTTCCAGCGTCATGGTGAAAGGGGCACTGTGTATGGTAGACAGGCTGGTTCTGATCGCTTCGGCTTGCGCCCTTTCGACTTCGCCAATGAAGCGCAATGTCAGATGCATCTGCTCACGTTTAACCCATTTCGCGCCGGATATACCGGAACACAGTTCGCCTAACTGATCTTTTACCGCGTCCGGTAAATCGACAGCCACAAACAAGCGAATCATTTTATTATCTCCCGTAATCGATGTCGCCAGACTCTAACAACATTTACTGGTTTTTGATGCTTTCGCCAATGAAAAATTCACCATAATATAAATGAGCAACAACATTAATTCCATTGAAGGGGGATTCTCTATGCGTTCTTATCGTCCGAGTGGCGCTGTTCCTGGCGGTGCGTTTTTTCGCCTGCTCATAATCGCCATTCTTTCCGGTCTGATTCTCGGCGCGATTTTGTGGGCAGTTGATAATTATATTCATTTTTATCTGGTACTGTTGTTTCCACTGGTGGGGGGTGGGATTGCTGGCGGAGCGCTGGCGGCAGGCGTTCGTGGAGGTAAGGTTCGGAGTCCACTGGTCGCTGGCTTGATGGGGCTCCTTGCCGGACTTATCATGTTTGGGGTCTATCATGGCGCTAACTATTATGTGACGTTCCGCTCACAACTGCGCGATCTTATTGTTGAGAGAACGAATCAAACCCCTACTGATGAGGATCTGAATGCACTTGAAGGACTCCTTTACCAGGATAGCAATATTCAGGAAACCGGATTCATTGGTTATCTCAAGTTTGCGGCGGATGCGGGTTTTACCATCACCAGCACGGGCAGTACATCGAGCAGCAGCCCGATGGAAATAAAGGGGACTATTGCCTTTGTCTACTGGGGTATTGAAATCCTGCTGGCCTGCCTGATTGCTGCTGGCCTGGCCTGGAGCGCCGCCAAAGAACCATTCGATGAAAATACCAATCAATGGTACGGCCCGCCGATGGTTCTCGCGCAGGGGACTACCAAATCCCGCAAGGCGCTCATACGGGCGCTGAAAGATGGCAGTTTTCGGGAAGCGGGTGCTTTGCTGACCAAACAGCCGCTTAAATATCCGCATATTGAAGTCTGGGTACGGCGCAGCCCGGATTCGGCGGCGGAAGATGTGCTGCTGATGATCAAGCATCTTCAGCGTCCCGGTCGTCCGAGCAACATCAAAAGCGGGATGATTTCCGCCAATGAACTGAGTACGATGATGCAAGCAGTTGATGCGGCTGTGGATGCTAATCCAGTGGTGTCGAAGGCGTAGTTTCAGATAGATTTCTAAAAAGGGCACAGCACTGCTGTGCCCCTACCCGCTAATCCTCATCGCATCGCGAATAGCCGCTCGTTGCAAGTGATGAAACATGAGCGCCATTTCCTGTGGCGTGTACTTGATATGCCGCTCAACCCACCATGTCATAAACGCCAATTGTGAGCCGACAATATAATTTGCCAGCGCTGAAAACGGAATGTTACTCTGGCTTTCGTCAAAGGCTGCTTCGATACTCTCCAACAGATTGCGCGTGACAATATCGTGGATGGCGCGCATAATCATGGGCGCATCTTTACCATGCCGCATGATCTGGAAAGTGGTGCGGTTCTCTCGCAGGTACTCGAAAATCGAGGGCATGTTGGCAGGTGGATTGTCACTGAGCAATTCTTCCTTCGTATAAATGCCGAAACGGAAGTTCATCATGCCCTGCATATGTGAACTGAGGAACAAATCTTCCTTCGCGCGGAAATGCAGATAAAAAGTCGTGCGTCCCAGATTGGCGCGTTCGGTGATGTCCTCAATGGTCACGGCTTCGTAGCCTTTTTCTTCGATGAGTTCCATCAGGGCGTTTTGAAGTAACTGCCGGGTACGCTGGACGCGGCGATCTGTTTTCTCCTCTTGCATAGCACCCTCATTTATGAACACCTTTCCATTATTGTTCACTAGTGAACACATCCTCGCAAGTGATTAGTGACTCGCTTCCCTCATTTCCATACCATGAAACTGAACATTCAACTATGGGAGAAGTAGATTATGAACCTGCTTAGAATGCGGCCTGTGGCACACACCCTTCACAATATGAATAACGACTATGAACTGACTGTACCGCAAAAATTTCAGCATATTGGCCTGATGGGAATCATTGTCATCATCGCCAGCGCAATTTGGACAGCGGCGAATCCATCTGGCTATGGTGTGATCGGCGTGGGGGTTGGAATTGTCCTCACGCTCCCGGCGGTCATTACCTATGTTGTCACTCGTTCATTGTTCTCTCGTCGTTTCCAGTTACGCGACGGTATTGTTGAACATGCGGCTCTGCGTGGTGACGAACAGATATTGGATGTCGGTGTTGGCAGCGGAATTACCCTGTTTGGTCTGGCGAAAAAGCTGACGACGGGCAAGGGCATCGGCATTGACATTTATGACCCGAATTCGGGCGGTGGAACGGAGGAGATTTTCTGGAAGAACGCCCGCCGGGAAGGGCTGACGGATAAAGTTGAGCTTAAAAATATGGACGCGCGGAAAATGACCTTTGGGAACGGCACATTTGATGTCATTGTCTCCACGTTTGCTTTCCATCACGTAGGGAATGAGGCTGAACGGCGCAAAGCGGCACAGGAAATTGTGCGTGTCCTTAAACCGGGTGGGAAGGTGTTTGTGTATGATGCGGCCTTCGCGGTCAAGGAACTGGAACAGGTTATGCGCGAAGCCGGATTTAATGTGCATCAGCATGGTGGTCGTTTTTCGATGGTGATGGGGGTAAAATCTGCCTGACAGAAGGGCGGTAAGGAGAAACTAGCATGACGGATGTCCATCATACGCACGATCATGACCATACACACGATGAGCACGATCATCACGACCATGAGCATGAGCATCATGAACATCACCACCACGATCACGATCATGAGCATGGACACGACCATGACCATGACCACGGACATTCACATGAACATGGCGAGTCTCCGCTAACGATGATCGCGGCGGCGCTGCATCTGCCGGGGTATACGCACACCCATGACCATACTGAACTGGCAGGCGACCCGGCGATGCGTGATAACGAATTGGGCATCCGCACCGTCAAGCTGGCTTTTCTGGCGCTTGGTATCACCACTGTTTTACAGGTGATTATCTACCTGACGAGCGGGAGTGTGGCGCTGCTGGCAGATACGGTTCACAACCTGGGGGATGCGCTCAACTCGCTCCCCCTGTGGATTGCTTTTGTGCTGGCAAGACGCGCCGCGAACAAGCGCTATACCTACGGCTATGGACGGGCAGAGGACATCGCGGGATTGTTCATCATCCTCTCGATTGGTTTCAGCGCAGTGTATATCCTGTGGGAATCGTTCCAGAAGCTCATTCACCCGGAGCCGCTGACCAATCTGGGTGCGGTGGCGCTGGCGGCGATCATCGGCTTCATTGGCAATGAAATTGTGGCGATGATGCAGATTCGTGTCGGGCGACAGATTGGCTCGGAAGCGATGGTGGCGGATGGGCTGCACGCGCGGACGGACGGCCTAACCTCGCTGGCGGTGCTGGTCGCTGTGATCGGTACTGCGCTGGGTGCGCCGATTGTCGATCCGATAGTCGGTCTGCTGATGGGTGTGGCGATTCTGTTCATTACGCGCGATGCGGCGGTTGCCATGTGGTATCGCCTGATGGACGCGGTTGACCCGGCATTGGTGGAAAAAGCGGAAAAGATCATCCATGAGCATGACGAAATCAGCGCGGTCAAACAATTGCAAATGCGCTGGTTAGGGCATCGGCTGTACGCCGAAATCGTGCTGGCAGTCGATCAGCAGCTTACGACAGCGCAGTCCGAAGCCATCACGGATCATATTGGTCATCATTTGTATCATCTGTTTCCGGCGCTGGCGAATGCAACCATAGCGGTTGTGCCGTCCGGCGCAGCATTTGGGGGCGAAACAAATCATCACCGTATGGCGGCACCTTAACCCGATATGTCGATGAAGAAATTCACCTCTAGCGCTTGTCGAGAACAATCAGGCAACAATCTTCAACCGCCAGCGGCATAATGGTGAGATAAAAATCGGTGAATGTATAAATAATGCTCTCCAATTCACCTCTGAGGGTTGGCTGCGCGTTAGCCAGCACTTCGCTATAAAGCGGGCATATGCGATCATTGGCGAAGCGAGACGAGGAAATCGGGGAATATGGAAAGTCAACCGCCTCAATGATCTTCCCACTGGTTTCCATCAGCACAAGACCAATCGCTTTTGGTATGTAATCGTCTTTTAATTCATGAAATGCCTGGATGACAGCCTCACGTGAGGCTGTCCCTGTTTCAACAAGGCTTGTTATTTTCTTCTCGAAATTCCAAAATCCCAGATATGGATTAATCACAGGCATAGCTGGTTTCCTTTCTTAGCGGCCCATGTTAACCGCATAAATGGTCACATCGGGCACAGCGTAGACCTCTTGCAGGTAGTCTGCCTGTGCGGGCTGCCAGCTACCGAGACTCTTTTCGCGGTCACTGTACCAGACATAATCCGCGCTTTGTGAGCGCAAAAATTCCAAGCGCCAGTCATCCGTCGTTTCAGCGGAGAAAAAGCGCTGCACCAAAACCATTTTGGCATCGAATTCGGCTGTTTCCACCCAATGACCGATGACCACGCGGCGTTCGCCACGTCCGGCGATGCTGGTTCCGCTCTCAAAACCAGAGAGAATCACACTATCCTGCGGTGTATTGGTCTTGATCCAATCCCAGGCTGTCCAGATGTCATCCGGGACGTAGAGATCGGTGTTGGCGCGGCTTTGAGTCGCAAGCAGGAGCCATGCGATGAGCGTGATGGTCGAAAGTACCGCTGCCACGCCGTACATGGCTAACACGGTTCGATAACGGCGGGTTCGGGTACGCAGCCAGGGGATGGCGCAGGTCGCCAGCCAGTAAACTGATAGCATCGCTATAGGGACATAAACGCCCTGTGTGAAGCGTGGACGCTGGGCGAAGGGTGAATAAATCAGAATCATAACCTCGCCCAACCAGAGTACGGGAATCAGCCAGCGATCATCCCTCCGCCGGATGACCATGATTGCGCCAGCCACTGCCGTCACTAAGGCAGGGGAATAACCCAGCAGATAGTAAAGGGGGGGGAAAGCCGCGAAAACATTCTGCTCGATGAAGGATTCCCATATGGGTAGATGGTAGAGTGTCAACCATTCATAGCCAACAACGGTCAGGTGCGTTATCCCAATCAGCACCAGTCCAGCCATTGTTTTCAGAGCCGGGGATTGTTTGCGATATATGCGCCATAGACAGACGATAATCAGCACGATGTCTACCAGGGCAATATCGAATGGTTCGATGAGAATGACGCAGAGGGACGCGATATAGAGGATGATGAGGCCGCGTCCTTCCAGCGTCCAGGTCTGGATGGCGCGGAATGAGAGTGCCATCATGGTGACGACGGCGGAAAAATGAGGAAAGGTGAACGAGGCGAGGAAGATATAGCCATCTAACAGCCAAAACTCAAGGGGCGAGAGCGAGGTCGCCGCGCCGGGAATCAAAAACAGGAGATAGCCCATTCCACCGCCAAACAGACAGAGTAACAATGCCCACGTGACTGCTTTGGGCGGCAGGAAGATTTCCATGAGTGCCCACACCACATCAAGCGAGAGGCCACTCACACGTGCAATCTGCCCCAACATCACATAAAAAGTCTGCACCAGAAGCGGCTCATGGGGTTCGGCGGTAAAGGCTAACTGATAGAGCCATGAACCGCGCTGCCCGAACTGCATTCGGGTGAGGTGACTCTGAAAGTCGGTCAAATCGAGAATCGCGCCGCTGAAATGCATCCCGGCAGGGGTGGTTAGTCGGGCAACGATATAGGGTAGGTTAGTCAACACGATCATCAGCAGCATGATGAGGATTACGCGGCGGGGTGGGAGGGTAAGGGTTTTTATCATCAATTCAACCGGATGTTAGTGAGTGAATAGTTCACTCATTGTAACGCGGTTATTCGGTGTAGAAGCTTGAAAAATACAGGGGATGACCGAAGCCCTCCCCTGTGGAAATGCTGTGGAGGCTAATACTTCGGCAGGCTGGGGTCGATCTGGTCTGCCCAGGCGAGGATGCCGCCTTTGAGGTTAAGCAGCTTATTTTTGTAACCCGCTTCGCGCAAAAATTCGATGACATCGGCGCTGCGTTTGCCAGAGCGGCAGTGGACGATGACCTCACGATTGGTGGGTATCTTCGCCAGCACCGTTTCTTCGCGCAGTTTGCGTCCTGCCAGCACCGCATTTTTGGCGGTCTGAATATCGCCCTTCGGGATACGCAGTGTGCCATCCAACGCAACGATGTCCCATTCGTGCGGGTCGCGTACATCCACAACGAGCAGGTCTTCACCGGAATCAAGGCGCGATTTCAACTGCTTGACGGTGATTTCCTCGATGGGTTCGTGCGTGCCGTTTTGTGCCTGATAATCGCTGTGGTCATGGGCAGGCATTCCGCAGAACTGCTCGTAGTCGATGAGTTCGACCTGATCGGCAGGCACACCGCATACCGGACAGTGCGGGTCTTTGCGCACTTTCAATGTCGTGAAGCTCATTTCCAGCGCATCGTAGAGCAGCATTTTGCCGATCATCGGTTCGCCGATGCCCAGAATCAGCTTAATGGCTTCGGTAGCCTGCATCGTGCCGATGGTTCCCGGCAGAATACCGAGTACGCCACCTTCGGCGCAGCTTGGGACGAGTCCGGGCGGCGGCGGGGTGGGGAACATGCAGCGGTAGCACGGCCCTTCCTTCGCGTAAAACACGCTCAACTGACCCTCGAAGCGGAAAATGCTGCCGTAGACATTGGGTTTGCCCAACTTGACGCAGGCATCGTTGACCAGATAGCGTGTGGGGAAGTTGTCCGTACCGTCGATAATGACATCATACGGGGTGAGCAGTTCCAGCGCATTTTCCGAAGTCAGCGGCACGTTATGAAGATCGACCTGCAAATAGGGGTTGATGTCCAACATGCGCTGTTTGGCGCTCTCGACCTTGAGATGACCAACGCTGCTTTGTCCGTGAATGACCTGACGCTGCAAATTGGTTTCATCGACCACATCATAATCGACCAGACCGATACGTCCGATTCCGGCGGCGGCGAGATAGAGCGCCAATGGGCTGCCCAGACCACCTGTGCCGATCAGGAGAACGCTGGCGGCTTTCAATTTGCGCTGCCCCTCAATGCCCACTTCCGGCATAATCAGGTGGCGGCTGTAGCGGCGAATCTCGTCATGCGAGAGTTCACCGAGTTGGTTCACGATGGCATTCATAGAGTCCCTTTCTTCAACAACACAGACTCAGAGAACACAGCCGGGGTAATTCTTTCGCGGTGTTCGCCGTGTCTGTGGGGTAGAAGTACGCGGACGCGATATATCGCGTCCCTACAAATCACCCCTGCTTAAGCGATTTTCAAGGCTTCGATTTCGGCGGTTTCGATCTGGCGCTTGAGTTTTTGCGTATCCGCCACGCCGTGATTGACTTCGCGTACCTGACGATGGCTGTCGAGGACGAAGGTGGTCGGCGCAGCGAAAACGCCCCAACGGTCGGCGGCTTCGGTATCCTCAGTGGCATCAATTTTCACAATCTGGATGCCATCGCCCAACTCGGTCTGCAAGCGAGTCAGCGCAGGCCACTGCTGAGTCTTGCAGGGGGCGCAGGTGGGTGTAGTGAAATAGACGATGACTGGAACCCCCGGTTTGACATCGCGCAGAATCGGGTCAGTGACAGCGCTGGCAGCCGCACGCTGGACATGGTAACGCGAAAACAGGCGATAAGCCACGACACCGATTATAAGGAGTACAACTGCGAGTACAGCACGTTCGATCATGAGAGAAGCCTTTAGCGAATAGCTTTTAGCGATCAGGCAGGGCGCTTCGCGAAGCGCCCCTACAAGCAGGGAAATCGTATTATTTCACAGGCGCTTGGGTGAAACCGGGAACGCCCAGCCGATTGAACTGGTAGTACATCCAGCATCCCGCGCAGAAGTTCACCCAGAAATTGAGGTTCGCCAGTACGACAACAATCGCCACCAGCACCCACGCCAGTACAGGGGCATTCACCAGCAGCGCGAGTGTGGCGACACCATTAAAAATCGCGCCGACCAGCATGGCAAAACGATGCGGTTCGGGATTATCGACAATCACATTGGGCTTAACCCATCCATTGGGCTTGACCACTTTCTGATAAAACAGGCGGTAGGGTGCGTAGGGCACATCCAGCGCACCGAGAAGCTGCGCCAGCCCCACTAACGCCACCAGCAAAACGCTGTTCAGCACAAAGGCCAGAATCAGCGCGATGATGGTGATGGCCTGGCCGGTCTTTAACCCACTATGATCAACTTTGCGTAATGTTTCGTTTGCCATGCTAATCCTCTTTTTGCCCCGAATATGATCGTTAAATCGTGCCGCCTGCGATGCTTGGAATGATGCGCAGATTGTCGTTTTCACTAATCTCTGTGTTCAGACCGTCGAGGAAACGGACATCCTCATCGTCCAGAAACACATTGACGAAATTGCGCAGCTCTGCCCCGTTGAAAAGATGCTGGCGCAGTTCCGGGTACTGGTCGGTCAGGTCATTCAAAGCCTGTCCGACAGTTGCCCCGGCAACACTCACCTGTGCCTGATTATTGGTGTAGGCACGCAGGGGAGTTGGAATTTTTATGCTGGTCATAGTTGCTCCTAAAGTTCAAGATACTCAGATATTCGAAAGTCGTGGGCGGGAATTGAACCCGCGTACATTCCTTTGCAGGGAATTGCCTGAAGCCACTCGGCTACCACGACATTATTTTAGCGAACCTGTTTCTGCTTTTCCCACTGGCGGTTTAAATAGCCGCCCACGATCTCGGTCATGGCCTCGACTTCCACGAGGAAAGAGTCATGTCCGAAAGAGGCTTCGATGTGGCGATAATTCACCTTCTTATTCAAGTCTTCCAGGGCGTTGACCAGTTCCAGGGCTTGTTCAGCGGTGTAGAGCCAATCGCTGGAGATGCTTACTACGAGCAGGGGACACTGGACACGCCGCAGCGCTTCATGCATCGTGCCGTAGCCATCGGCGACATCGTAGTAATCCAGCGCTTTGGTGATGTAAAGGTAGCTGTTGGCATCAAAACGCTCGACAAATTTTTCGCCCTGATGCTTCAGGTAACTTTCAACCGCGAAATCGGTGCCGAAGTTATAGGCCAGATCACCGCCGTTCTGCGTATGCCGTCCGAATTTACTTTCCAGCGAATACTCGCTCATGTAGGTGATGTGCCCAACCATGCGTGCGACTGATAATCCAGCAGCAGGCGGTGTTTTGTCGTAATAATCACCCTGATTCCAGTTTGGGTCGGCATAGATCGCCTGCCGTCCGATTTCGTTGAAGGCGATATTCTGCGTCGATGACCGTGCGGTGGAGGCCAGGAACAGTACCGAGCCGACTCGTTCGGGATAATCGACTGCCCATTGAAGCGCTTGCATCCCGCCCATACTGCCCCCGGCGACGCTGAACAGCTTTTGAATGCCGAGATAGTCCAGCAGATGGCGCTGTGCCAAGACCATATCCGGCACGGTCACGAACGGGAAGCGCAGGGCATACGGTTTGCCATCCGCCGCGAGTGACGCAGGGCCACTGCTTCCCTGGCAGCCGCCGATGACATTGGAGCAGATGACGAAAAATCGCTCGGTATCAAACATTTTGCCGGGGCCAACCGCGTCATCCCACCAGCCGATTTTTTCACCTTCCGCGTCAGTATATCCGGCGACATGCGCATCGCCGGAGAGCGCGTGACAGATGAGAATGGCGTTCGAACGATCTGCGTTCAACTGACCATAGGTTTCATAAGCCAGTGTGAAGCCTTCCAGCGTTTGACCGCTGCGCAGATGCAGGGTTTCGTCAAAATGGGCGTACTGTCGTTCGACCACGCCGACTGAACCGGGCTGCTTTCGAGATGCCCCGTTGGTGTTTGGTGATGTCATGATTTTGTCCTGTAACGCCAACATCGCTCCTGCTCCTCTACCTTCGTCGTGTAGGGGCGCAGCATTGCTGCGCCCCTACGATCTCTATCGTGAATTTATGACACCGCGTGAAGGGTGACACCCTGCGAAATCTTGAGTGCCTGATCGAGGTCCCAGAGAATGTCGCTGAGGTCTTCGATGCCGACGGCTAAACGGATATAGTCATCGGTGACACCGCTGGCGGCCTGTTCCTCCGCGCTTAACTGCTGGTGGGTGGTGGTCGCCGGATGAATCGCCAGCGAACGGGCATCGCCCACGTTTGCCAGATGGGAGAAGAGCTTCAGATTATCAATAAAGGTTTTGCCTGCTGCCTTGCCACCCTTGATGCCGAAGCCGATGACCGCGCCTGCGCCTTTGGGTAGGTATTTCTGGGC
>JBGAGR010000101.1:0-23965 GCA_044226645.1 Aggregatilineales bacterium | reverse complement strand
AAATATGTGGGCGATGTCCAAACGGCTGAATGGGAACAATATGTCTATGTGCCGATTGACGTAAATAATTCCGATGCCGACACACTCATGCAAATCCCGGTGTGGATGACGCTGTTGCCGCCAGTTTGATTGCCTGTCCATATGCATCCAATGATGCTTTCCTGACTGAATTGGGTACGCTCAAAACCGCGCAGGAGGCTGCTGCTGCCTCGTGCTATCTGGCTGTGACCGCATAGCGACCGATCCGATTGAGGCGCGCCTCAGGCGTTTACAGATGCTGGCGGGTTTCACCTTTCTGGGAACGCTGGTCGAACTGCTGAAGAACACACGAAAGAAACGCTTCAGTTTGTGCCGTTCATCCTGTGTATAGTGGGCTTCGTGAGCATCGCAGCGGCGTTCCTGCGCCCGGAGAAACGGACTTTCCTGATTATGCGTATCGCTATGCTGGTGACGGTGGCAGGTGGGGTGTTCGGGATGGCGATTCATCTCTACACCAATTTCACCTTTGAGCAGGATATTCGTCCTAACGCGGCAGTTGGTGATTTGATCCTCTCAACCCTGAAAGGGGCGGCTCCGCTGCTGGCTCCTGGCATTCTGGTCTTCGCGGCTTTGATCGCCCTGATTGCGACTTACTATCATCCGCTACTGGGCAGGCGCGAATCCCTCTCTCATTAAGCATACCTCCCCTCCTCGATAAGCCCTGCTGTGCAAACAGTGGGGCTTTTTAATTGTTCGATGAGAAAAACCATTGATTTAAGACACATTTAAGGTAACGGTAAACCTATTTAACCATAGGCTCCGGCGTGGAATTTATACTGGTGAGGCTTAAAGAGGATAAGGAAGGAAATCGTTATGTCCAGCAAAGCTCCGTCTGGGCGCATGACCTACACAGTGCGGAAATACACTGTTTCTGCTTTTGTGTTATTTACTTTTGCCGCCTATGCCATCCATGACCGCTTAACCAACACGGATAGTGCCAGTGCCTTGCCGTCTCCTGAAAGCAACGCCTCAGCATCACGACTTGTCCTGTCATCAGCCAGCACGAAAACCACCAGCAGCAGTGCCGCCCTCGCGACGGTTGCCCCGGCTACAGCAACGCCGCTTCCACCAACGGCTGTCCCGGCTTCGCCTACCGCGCTTCCTATCGCGACAAATGCCTTCTATCGTCATCCCCGCGCCGACACAGCTTTCCGCCGCAACACTTGTGCCGACTACGCCTCCTCTCGTGCCAACGGCAACCACTACTCCGCCGCAGGTTACGACGGCTCATGGCGCAAATGTGCGCAGCGGAGATAGTACGGTTTTTGATGTGATTAACGCCTTACAGATCGGTCAAACAGCGAATGTTCTTGGAATCAGCAGCCGGGACAACAGTTGGTTTCTGATTCAAATGCCCGACGGGTCACGGGGTTGGGTCAGCTCGACAGTGGTCACGCTGTCCGGCGATTTCAGCGGTGTGCCGTTCGTTGAACCTCCGCCGCTGCCCGCTGCTACCCCTGTACCGATTGTGCCTACGCCAGCCGGACAATATACCGATGGACAGTTCACAGGCGATGTGACAGATGCTTTTTATGGAACCGTACAGGTTGAAGTCACCATCCAAAATGGACAGATTTCGAATGTCCAGTTCCTCGATTACCCGCATGACCGCCGCACGTCCCAACAGATTAACTCGATTGCTATGCCTTATCTGGTCTCGGAAGCGATACAAGTCCAGAGCGCTTATGTGAACATCATTTCCGGCGCGACTCTCACCAGTGAAGCTTTTGCCGAGTCCCTGTATTCCGCGCTCAACAAAGCAAAGGTAGGGGTGTAATGAACTGGATAAACCGCCTGCTTAATGGCGTGACCATGTACCGGTTGGTGGTCTATTATCTGCTTGGGCTGCTGGGGGTAGGTATCGTATTCTGTTTCATGGGACTGCTGCCCTATGATCCTTTCACGCTGCTGCTGAACATCGGTTTTCTGGTCGCCGTTTGTGCTATCAGTAATTCGATCTTCGCCTGGGCATTCCGCGTCCCACGCAATATCGAGTCGGTGTATATCTCGGCATTGATTTTGGCCTTGATTCTCGACCCAACCAAGCCTTCACATGATTTCATCGCGATTGGGTGGGCGGGTGTGCTGGCGATGGCCTCCAAGTACATGATTGCACCTAATAAAAAGCACATCTTCAATCCGGTTGCCATCGGGGTTGTCATTACAGCACTGGTACTCGACCAAACGGCGAGTTGGTGGGTGGGTAATGCGCCCATGCTGCCATTTGTGCTGGTGGGTGGTGTACTGCTGGTACTCAAGATTCGGCGTGTAGGCATGGTGCTGAGTTTCCTGCTCACATCGGGTCTGACCATTTTGTTGTTCACGCTGTTGAACCGAGGCAATCTCGTGATGACGGCTCAGAATACGCTGCTTTCATCGCCCTGGCTGTTTTTCGCCTTCATATTCGTCACGGAGCCGCTGACGACACCGCCCACGCGGAGATTGCAACTCATCTATGCGATGATTGTCGGTTTTCTTTTTGTGCCGCAAATCCACATTGGTGATTTCTACTTCACACCTGAACTGGCGATTGTCATCGGTAATGTGTTTTCCTACGTGGTCAGTCCCAAAACCAAACTGGTGCTTACCCTCAAGGAGAAAATTCGCCTTGCGCCGGACATCTACGATTTCATCTTCGTGCCGGAACGCCGCCTGGCTTTCGCGCCGGGTCAGTACATGGAATGGACACTTGGTCACGATAATGCGGACAGTCGGGGCAACCGCCGTTACTTTACGCTGGCATCATCGCCTACCGAACGCGAACTGCGGGTTGGTGTCAAGTTCTACAACCATTCCAGCAGCTATAAGCAGTCCATGCTGGCGATGGACGAAAATAGCAGCATCGTTGCGGCGCAAATCGCGGGTGATTTTGTACTGCCGGAAGATCGCAGGCAAAAGTGTGTTTTCATCGCCGGAGGCATCGGCATTACGCCATTCCGCAGCATGATTCAATACATGCTGGATAAGCGCCAGCGCAGACCGATGGTGTTGTTCTACGCCAACAAGTCGTATCAGGACATTGTTTACAAGGATGTCCTTGATGAAGCCCAGCGCGAAATCGGTCTTAAGGTCATTTACTCCGTAACCGATACCTACAAACTGCCGCCTGACTGGCAGGGCAGAATCGGGCGTATTGACAGCCGCCTTATTCAATCCGAAGTGCGCGATTATAGGGACTGCATCTTCTACATTTCCGGCCCGAATGAAATGGTCACATCCTTTAAAACCATGCTGAAACGGATGCATGTTCCCGATAACCACATCAAAACCGATTTTTTCCCCGGCCTGACATAGTTCTTGCCGAACTCCCTCTCTCGTCAAAACCTCGCCTGAGTGCGGGGTTTTTGATGGGTACCAGATGAGTGCATTTAAGAACGATTTAAGGTTATTTAAGGTGAAAATAACACCGTTCTGCGTCCATTCGGTTAAGCTACTGCATCGAAAAATTCTGGAAGCTCCCGACGTAGAAGGTGCATGGTATGCAAAAGGTTCAACCCCGCCTGACGTGGACACTGTTGTTTACGGCTTTGCTTTTGCTGGTGTATTTCGGGACTACTTACCTGAGCAGTCCAATCGAAACGCTGTATCGGAATGCAGACGGACTGAGTTCCGCCCGTAATGTGGCGCAGATTGCAGCGTTGCTGGGGGCGGCAGGGCTGTTCCTGACGGCTTTTATGATTGCGATTCCCGCAGCACTTCAGCCTGCACCCTGGTACCGTAAAATCCTGTATGTGCTTCCGCTGTACCTGCTGCTGCTATTGGTGGCAAGTATCGCTTCAACGCTGGCAGGTGTCGGTGTTTTAGGCAATTTCCTTAACATTCAGGGCGTTGGAACCATTACTTTTGCTGCTGCCCTACCTGCTGTTGGGGCGGTTTTAGCGACGATTGCTGTCGTGATTGCGGCGGCGTGGACGACATTGGGCGAAAAGACGCTGAAACGTGCGATGACCATAGCCAGCGTGAGTACAACGTTGAGCATCATCGCCAGTCTTGCCATGCTGGTAAGCGTGGTGATTGTCTCAACCAGCCAGCCCAGTGGCTTCGGCTTTGGAGGTCGCCCGGATGGACAGGGTGGTGGAAACAGGCCGGGGAATTCCGGCGCAATTCAGCCACCTGCCGGATTTGCGCCGCCTGCCAGCGCGACTGCTGCGCCATCTGGTCAGAATACGCAAAATAACGCAGCGCCTCAACAGGGCGGTGATGGAAGACCGGGTGGCGATTTTGGTGGAAGGCCGGGCGGGGAGGGCGGCCCCATCAATCCCGCAACAGTTGCTTCTCACTTTGAAATCGGCGGCGTGACGATGGCGATCTTAGCTGCAATCGCGCTGGTGGGGATGGTCAGCGGCGGCTTGCTGGTCGTGCGGCAGCGCGGCGGTGAGTCCGCTGGACAGAGTGAACCTAGACTGCTGGTCAGCTATCGGCGCGAAATCGGACTCGTGGTGGTATGCAGCGCCGCTGTTACTCTGATTCTGGTTGGTGTTACGCAGCTTGTGCCTGTCGCACACGATAACCCGCCTGTCCAAAGCACGATCAATTGGGATTCGCCGGAAACCAAAGAGTTGGCTTATCGGGCATGTATGAACTGCCACAGCAACGAAACGACCTGGCCCTGGTATTCCTATGTCGCCCCGGCATCATGGCTGACGGTGATGCACGTTGATGCGGGACGACAACGGCTCAACCTGTCCGAACTCAATTCCATACCCGCTTTCCGAAGAGCCGACATGGCGGGCGAAATGGCGCAGCAAATTCGGAATGGCGCGATGCCACCAGCGGATTATCTCCTGCTGCATCCTGAAGCGCGTTTGACGGACGCTGAAAAACAGCAGCTTATTCAAGGCTTGCAGAAGAGCCTCGCTGGCTCATAATTCACAGAGGATGCTTACGATTGAGCATGTTCCCTATCGCTTGATCGTTTTCATCGCAGAGGGTGACAACTCCCCGCCCTGAAGGACGAGGCTTCTCAGGCTACGCTTGACCTCGTAGTCTTCGTTTGCGCCTGACGGCGGTGTCCCCGCCGACTTTGAATGCTCGCTGCAAGATATTCCGGGCAGCATTCTCATCCCGATCAAGTTCTAAAGAGCAGTTTGGACACTGATGCACTCGTTCACTCAAATCCTTCTCAACCGACAACCCGCAGCCGCTGCAATCCTGCGACGTGTAGGCTGGGTCAACCAGAATAACCACGCTGCCAGCTTTCACAGCTTTGTAGCGCAGCAACTTCTGGAACGCTCCCAACCCCGCATCGGCAGCACTCAGCGACAGGTGTCGATTGTGGATCATGAATCCCAATTCGAGGTCTTCCAGTGCAATCAATCCATAATTTTCTGCCAGCCAGTACGTCAGCTTGTGCCAGAAATCACGCCGCTGATTGGCGATGTGTTCATGCAGCTTCGCGACCTGTAACGCCGCTTTCTTCCGTCGATGACTGCCTTTCTTACGACGGCTCAATACCCGCTGCGCTCGTCTCAACTCTGCCAACGCCTGTCGCAGCCAGCGCGGATTGTCGATCATCACCCCGTCCGAGAGTGTCAGCAGCCGCAGCAGTCCCATATCCCCGCCCACCGCTGGCAGTCCGTTCGGTTCGGGGAACACCGGGTCAGGCACTTCAATCATCAGGTAGGCATACCACTTGCCATTCTTGCACTTGATGATGACATGCTTAATCACAGCATCCTGCGGCAGCCAACGGTGAAACTTGACTTTGATATTACCGACATTTTGAATATACAGGTTGAAACGAGGATAAGATTCCTCCGCATCCAGTTTGCAGCCATCACCGTAGGTGTATTCCAGACTGTTGAAGCGCTGGGGTGGCTTGAAACGGGGATGACCAGGGTTCTTACCTTCCTTAATGCGGCTGAAGAAAGCGGCATAAGCTTTGTCGAGGCGACGGAGGAGGTGCTGCAAGCTGCTGGCGTTGAGCAGGATGCCTTCCTGTTTGCGCCACTCGCGAAAGTAATCCCACTGAGCCAGACCACTCTGATGTTCACCAGTGGTCTCGTAGACCGTTTTGGACTGTGCCAGCGCCAGATTGTAGACCTCACGACCTTGTTCGAGCAGCGTTTGCAGTGCCTTGATTTCTGTCTTGCGCGGATACAAACGATACTCGTAGGTCAGATTCACTTGATCTGTTCTTCCTTAGCCTTATCCCGGATGATAATTTCCAAAACGGCGACCTGGCTCACCCCCAGCTTTTCAGCCAGCAGGGCAAGCAAGCGTTTACCTTCGTCAGACAGTCGGATACTGGTTGGATTTTTCTTCATAGACTATACTGTAGCACGATACACGCTACAACACAAGCGTTCGTTGAGTTAGATAAGGAAGACAACGCCTTGATTGGACAGGGGGACGCTACGCGCACGAAGTGTTTCATCCCTCTGTCCAACCAACCATCACGCTCAAGCACGGTGTCCCCGGCGATGAAATTCTATGGAGGAAGAGAGCAGCAGCACGATCACCGTGCTACCGCTTTCTGATTCTATCGAGATGGATTTAAGCCGAATTTAAGGTTATTTGAGATGCCCATAACCATCGAGTCTCCCAAACCGATTACAGTTGTCACTATAAGCATTTACTGAATTGGAGAGACGTGTTATGGCACAAAAAGCGGGTCTAAACCGCAGCAAAATCAATCTGTTCCTCGATATTGGCATCGCACTGGCATTTGCCATCGAGATGGAGGAACGCTTCACTGGATTGCGCAATCATGAGCTGCTGGGATTGGCGGTAGGCGCGGCACTTATCGTTCACATCATCCTGCACTGGAGCTGGATTGTGAATGTCACCAGGCGCTTTTTTAAGATGTTGTTCCATAGTTCGCGCTTGAACTATGTTCTGAACATCGCCTTGTTCGTGGATATGCTGGTGGCGGTTGTCAGCGGCATTGTCATTTCGCGCACTTTAGGACTGAATTTGCAGAACTTCGGCGCGGGCTTTAACTGGCAGAGCATCCATATTTTATCCAGCGAAATGAGTTTGGTGATTGTGGCACTGCATGTGGCGGTTCACTGGAAGTGGATTGCTGCTCACAGCAAGAAATATCTGTTCAGCGTGCGGCTTCCCTGGCCTAAAATATCGTCACCCGCAGCTTCAACCGATCAGATTCCAACCGTATAGGGATTATCAACATGGCACATTCGCGCAAAAGAAACAGCATCATCGGTATCGTGGCATTCATCCTCTTTGTTGGAATTACAGGGTATGCCCTGGCTGCCAGCGGCAATATGAGCAATCCCTTCAGTTTCCTCACGCAAGGTGGAGGCAGAGAAAGAGGTGGTGATTTCGGCGGTGGGCGGGACGGTGGACAATTCGCACCACCGAGCACTGTACAAAGTAATTCCGCCACAACGACTACGACGGACAGCGGCTTGACTCCGCCTGTGGGTTTTGCTGCGCCTAGCGTACCGCCAACTTCAGATGCGGCATCATCGGGCACTTCATTTCAGAGTGACAGGGGCGAACGTGGTTTTCCCGGCGAGGGTGGCTTTGCATCTTCGCAGGTAGGTGGCGTACTGTTCAATCTGTGGTTTATCTGTGCGATTACGGCGGTAGTTGTGGTTCTACAGCAGAGCATCGACTTCATCAGGCGGCGGATGCGGAGATACCCTCAGAGGACAGCGGCGGCCTGAATGGATAAATGCCCCGTTGCAGGCGGGGTTTTATTATGTAACGGGGATTTCTACTTCGAAAGTTGTTCCTTTGCCAACAACGCTTTCAAAGCTAATGGTTCCATTGTGAGCATCAACAGCGCGTTTGACAATTGCCAGACCGAGTCCGGTGCCCTGTATCGTCCCCACATTGCTGGCGCGGTGGAAGATTTCAAAGAGGTGTTTCTGATCTTCATCAGGGATGCCGATGCCATAATCGCGAACGCGGAAGATAATCTTTTCACCCTGATGAATAACTTCCATGTCAACCGGATTGTCACCGGATGAGTACTTGATCGCATTCGAGAGCAGGTTGATTGTGATACGTCGCAGGAGTTCCTCATCGGCGTTGATGCGGCGAGTTTCGCCGGAAAATTCATAGCGTATGAGGTGCGTTCCGGCAATTGTGCGCATTTCTTCCACAATGTCTTTGCAGAACTTATCCACATCCAGAATCATTGGATCAAGTTTAAGACCAATCGTTTCTGTGCGGCTGATGGTGAGGACATCGTTCAATAAGCCTGTCATACGGGTAACCTGATTTTGGATTTTGTCGATATGGCGGACTTTGCTTTCTGGTGTCATCCTGTTACTGTATTCTTTGATCGTTTCACTGGCTGCCAGGATAGTAGACAGTGGAGTGCGAAATTCGTGCGAGACGGTAGAGATGAAGCGGGATTTCAGCTCATTCAGTTCCTTTTCTTTTTCCAGTGCGTTGCGGAGTTCTTCTTCGCTCTGTTTGCGCTGGGTAATATCCCGGATATTGCAAATGACATTGAGAATTGGCCCCTCGTATTCCGTGACAGGAGCCAGTGCCATCTCTGTAAATAGGAGTTTGCCATCCTGACGGCGGGCAGTCATATCAATCCGCAGTGGGTGACCTGTTTCTGCGACGAGTTGAAGCGCTTTTTCCAGCACTTCAACCTGGTCTTCAATCACAAACTCCGATAATGATTGACCGAGTGCCTGGTCAGTTTCATAACCGAATAGTTGCACGAAAGCGCTGTTGACTTGTTGGATAAGACCGCCAGCACGTATCAGGATAATCGCATCGCTGCTGTTATTGAGGATGGCCTCTACCCGATCTTTTGCTCGGAGAAGTTCTGCTGTACGCTGTGCGACCCGCCATTCCAGTTCCGATGCGCGTAAGTTGAGTTCTTCATAGAGCTGCATGGATTCAATCGCGGCGGCGGCACGTTCAGCAAATGCGCTGACGATTCGTTGGTCTCGCTGGCTGAAGGCATCTGGTTCTGCGCGTTGTAAATCCAGAACACCCAATGTGCCCTGTGGAGTTTTCAATGGCACAACCAATTCGGAACGGGTTGTTGGATTGTTGGATACATAGAGTGAGTTCTGGGTGACATCGGGAACATAAATGCTTTTTTCGGTTCGTACCGCTTCTACCACGAGACCCGGCCCATCCAGATAAAGCGGTGCCTCGGTTTGTACAGCGTATTCACCACCTCGCGCCAGTCGAATCATGCGCTTCTGATTTTTGTCGACCAGCATCAGACCACAATCAATCTGCCCAAATTCGCGCAGCACTGCCTGAACAATCTGCTCACCCATGCTCAGAAGACTGTCTGCATTAAACAAATAGGAAGTTGCATTGTACAAGGCACGCAGCTCGTCCTCAGCTTTCCATCGTTCAGTCATGTCCTGCACAAGAGTCAGGACACACATTTCGCCACCGAGTTCGATGAGTTCGAAGGATGTCAGACCTTCACGTATGTCGCCCGAAAGTGTCCGAAAACGTGTGTGAATATCATAGACATGATCCATCTCTTGCAGTTGCTGACCAATTCTGTTGCGTTCTTCAGCATCCGTCCAGATATTGAGTTCGATTGAGGTATGCCCAATGACCTGGTCGCGGGTGGCACCCAGCAAGTGCAGGAAGTGTTCGTTGATGTCCAGGAAAAGACCGCTGGCGGTGCTGATGCTGATGCCAACCGGGCTGGCATTAAAAGCTTTAAAAAATCGTTCTTCTGACTGGCGGAGTTCCAGTTCTGCCCAGCGCCGCTTGATCCGTTCGTTAGATTCCCGCATTTCGCGCTGAATGGCGGGAACCAGGCGCTGGAGGCTGTTTTTCGAAAAAAAATCGCTTGCGCCAGCTTTCATAGATGCTACGGCAATATCTTCGCCAACGGTTCCCGATACGATGATAAAAGGCAAATCAATTTGCTTGCTCTGAAGCAGATGAAGCGCTGCGGGTGCGTCGAACTGGGGTAAAGAATAGTCTGATATAACAATATCCCATTTTTGTGTATCGAGGGCGTTTGTCATGTCCGCCGCTGTTTCTATCCGCCGATGAGTCACATCGTATCCGCCGCGCTTTAGTTCACGCAGCAGTAGGAGTTCGTCGCTTTCCGAGTCTTCAATAATCAATGCACGCAGTGGGATTCCCATGTTGCTCCTATTTTCCCGGATATTCATTCAGTACAAGCCAGTATAACCCTAGCTGCTGCACTGCCTGGACAAATTGATTAAAGTCTACGGGTTTACGTATATAGCTGTTTGCGCCGAGGGAATAACTGCCAACCAAATCTTCCTGTTCTTTCGATGATGTTAAAATGACCACAGGGAGCATTCGGGTCAGTTCATTTTCCCGGATACGCTTTAACACTTCTAATCCATCAACTTTGGGCAGCTTCAAATCCAATAGGATGAGATGCGGCATAACATTGGTATCTCGGCCCTCATAGATGCCTGTGCCGAACAGATAATTGAGCGCCTCACTGCCATCATGGGCGACGACAACTTCGTTTCCAAGGTTACTTTTTTTGAAGGCGCGCAGCGTCAGAGCTTCATCATCCGGGTTATCTTCAACCAACAATATGATTGTCATTATTAATTCCTCTCTTCACTGTTTGTGGCTGGAAGGGTGAAGTAAAAGGTAGCGCCCTCGTTGACCTTACTTTCAGCCCAGACGCTGCCGCCATGTCGTCGAATAATGCGTTGGACACTTGCCAAGCCAATTCCGGTGCCGTCGAATTCTGTGACGCTGTGCAGGCGTTGGAACGCGCCGAACAGTTTATGGGTATAGGCCATGTCAAAACCAACGCCATTATCGCGGACAAAATATGTCGGCTGATTTTTTTCGATTGTGAGGCCGAATTCAATATGAGCCTGGGGATTCTTACCCGTAAATTTCCAGGCATTACCCAATAGGTTTTCCAGGACAGATCGGAGGAGCTGTGTGTCTCCGATGGCGGTCACATCTTCCTGAATAGTGAATTCGATCTGTCGATCAGAGTCCGTTTCGCGCAAGTCGGCTGCGATCTGTTTGGCAATCAGACTGAGATTGACCATCTCATGCCGTAATTCGCTGCGGGTGACACGTGCCAATTGAATCATATCATCAATCAACTGTCCCATGCGTTGGCTGGCTGCTCGGATGCGTTCAAGATAATTCTGTCCATCAGTGTCCAGTTTGTCATGGTAATCTTCCAGCAGTGCCTGACTAAATCCATCAAGCGCCCGTAAAGGCGCGCGCAAATCGTGCGATACGGAGTAGCTAAAGGCTTCCAGCTCCTTGTTTGCCGCCTCAAGTTGAGCGGTACGCTGCCAAACACGCTGCTCAAGTTCGATGTTGAGTTCCTGGGTGTCCTGGTAAAGGCGGGCATTATCAATCAGGAGGCTGGCGCGTCGGGCTAAATCTTCAGCCAGTGTCAAATCGGTGAGTTCGTAGCGGCGATTGGACTCGGCCATTGCAAGTGTAATTGCGCCGATACTTTGCCCATGTGCCGTGAGAGGCACAACCATTGCTGATTTTAACCCTACCGCCCGGATCATGTTCAGATGAATGTCGTCCCACGCCAACTTCACCAGCAGTGAGTCGGGAATATCTGCATATAATTCGGATTGACCGGTGCGTAATACATGATAGATGCCGTATTCGCCATGTATATCGGGCGGATAGCGCCGCTGCATTTCGTAAACAAGATCGGTTTTGGCCTGCTCACTGTGAACGACAGCTAAACGTTTCGATGTACCATCCTTTTCAATAATGTCGATGGCGCACCAATCAGCCAGGTAGGGAACCAGCAGGTTTGCCAGTTGATTCAGACGGTTGTGGTAATCCACCGACTCACTTAACAGGGCACTGGCCTCGACCAAGAATGCCAGTTGAGCAGTGCGTTGATCGACGCGCTGTTCCAGTTCAGTATTGAGTTTGCGGATTACCTCCTCTGCCTGTTTGGCCTGGGTGATATCGCGTGTGATGCCGACCAACCCGATAATGTTGCCATCCTGATTTCGCAGTGGTATTTTGTTGGAAACCGCCCATATAAAACCACCTGTGAATCCCCGTGAAGGTTGCTCGTGGTTGAGCAGTGGTATACCTTTTTCCAGTACGGCTTTTTCTTCATCCTGAAACTGTGCTGCCATCTCCTGTGGGAAAAAATCGAAATCGGTTTTCCCAATCAATTCTTCATCTTTCACCACACCTCGTGCCATGCTGTGGGCGATATTGCTCAGTATAAAGCGATGCTGGGTATCTTTGACATAAATGTAATCAGGCAAGGTGTCAATCAGGGTTCGCAGCAGCCTGCGATCTCCCGCTAGTGCGTGTTCAATTTTTTTACGCTCTGTTATATCACGAATGGCGCTGGAGACCAGCAGGCCATTTTCAGTTTCGAGCGGGCTGAGGCTGATTTCGACAGGGAATTCGCTGCCATCCTTGCGCAGCCCATAGAGTTCCATACCAGTTCCCATCGGGCGCACACGCGGATCAGCAAAATAATGGTCACGGTGCGTGAAATGCGAGTAGCGAAAACGTTCCGGAACCAATATATCGACAGATTTTCCAATTAATGCTTCGGCACTATAACCGAACATTTTTTGAGTTTGGGCGTTAGTCAGAACGATGCTGCCTTTTGCATCGACGATGACCATCGCATCCGGGGCAGATTCCAGCAGTTGCCGGAAAGTTTCCTGAGTGCGTTTTTGTGCCGTGATATCACGGATGGCGCTGGAGACCAGCCGTCCATTTTCAGTTTCGAATAGACTGAGGCTGATTTCGACAGGGAATTCACTGCCATCCTTGCGCAGCCCGTAGAGTTCCATACCGGCACCCATCGGACGAACACGAGGGTCGGTAAAATAGTCCTTGCGGTGCATGAAATGCGAGGAGCGAAAACGTTCCGGAACCAATGTATCGACAGATTTTCCAATTAACTCTTCGGCTTTGTAGCCAAACAAATTTTGTGTCTGGGCATTGATAAGAACGATTTCCCCTTTTGCATCGACAATAACCATGCCATCTGGAGCCGATTCAAGCAACTGGCGGAAGTTTTCCTCACTGTGTTTGCGCTGGCTGATGTCTCGTGCGATTTTGGAAATACCAATAATCTGTCCATTCGAGTCCATCAGAGGCGATAATGTGATGGAAACATGCACAGATTGCCCATCTTTTCGTAAACGAACTGTTTCATAATTCGCGATTGGTTCGTGATTTTTGATACGCCGGATGATCTCTCGTTCCTCATCCAGTTTGTCTGGCGGGAACAGGATGCTGATATGTTCACCAATGACTTCTGGAGCGCTGTAGCCAAATAGTCTCGATGCGGCAGGATTCCAACTGACGATGATGCCGTCAACTGTCTTGCTGATAATGGCATCATATGAGGACTCAACAATAGCCGCCAGCCGGCTTTGCAGCTGTTCATTTGCTTTGCGTTGGCTAATGTCGCTGATGATCAGCAGAATCGCCAACAACCGTTGTTCAGCATCCTGAATGGGCTGGGCATGAATAAGCAGGCACTTTTTTCCGCCGGAGGGGGATGATTCTTGCTCTACTTCGAAATCTGCGACTGTGCTGCCTTCGAGCAGCGGTTTCAGAAGGGATTCGCCGGATAGCGGATTTTTTGTCATTTGGGTTATCCAGGCGGCATGTTCTGCGGCACTGATTTGTAGTGTTTGGCCGAGGGATGGATTTGAGTCTATGAAGTTCAAATCGGCATCTAAGAGGGCGGCAGGAGATGGCAATGCTGTTAAGAGATCGTGAACAGAAATAGGCAGTCTTTCGCTCATTGCATTTTCAATCCCTGTTGTTTAAGAGGACTTTGAGATGGCGGTATTTGAAATATTTCCTCGATTCTCCTTACTCAATTTCCCTTTTCGATTACCGCTGGTTTGCTAATTATAACCGTAGTTGCATAAGTTGTTAATAAGTCCTATAAAGATAGACGAATTAGTTAGTTTGTTTTTCAGTCGATGACGCAGATGAACACAAAAAGACCCGCTGCTGGAACGGGTCTGATTTGAAAGATTGTGCTGCTGTGCGTGTTAGCTGGTTTTGATCTGCACCGAGTCGAGAATTTCCTGGAAGGTATGTACCAGTGAATTACCGGTGCTGTCGGCAGAATAGAGTTCCAGTATCGCCAGATAGGGTGCGCGGCGCAGGAAGAACACATCAAGCTGACCCGGTGGGTGGGGCGGTTGGGCTACCCCTAACAAGCGGTAGCTCTGGCGAATGGTTCCATCCGGCGCAGTGCTTTGGTCAATCAAGGTGAGGTTATCAGCGCGTTCTGTTTTGTAAATGCGCTGGGTGTAATCGGCTACAGATGCTTTGTAAGCACTTTCATCTGTCACATCCGCATCGGTTACAATCAGCGCTACATAAACGCTTAAATCGCTTTCCTGCCAGGTGTGAATCATGCGGTTTGCGTCGGAAATATCGGTATATCCCTGCGGCGGAATCCAATTTTTAGGAATCGTTATTTCATAGCGACTGGTGGATACAACCTGCCCATTCGGGAATGGAGTTGCGGCAGGTAATGTCGCCGCGATATTGGTTACAGGTATATCACCGGGAGACAATTTGGGCAATGCAATTACCGCGATAATCGCCAGTACCACCAGCACCACCACACCGCCGATAATCACGGGCATTCGCGATGCGGGCGCTGGTGGCTGCATACCGGGGTAGGGTGTTCCACCGGGAACCTGCCCGTAAGGTGGTGTCTGTGGGTAAGGTGTAGGCGGCTGCATACCGGGGTAGGGTGTTCCGCCGGGAACCTGCCCATAAGGGGGCGTTTGAGGATAACCCGGCTGTTGTGGGTAGGGTGGTGTTGGCGCATAGGGATGCGTGGTCGGTGAGGGATTTCCGGGAAATGGAGTAGGGCGCGATAGGCCTCGTCCGGAACCCGTGTCCGGCATAATCGTTGGGGCATCGTCCCCCATCGGTGGAGCGGAAGTGCGTGTTGAACGGCGCGGATCGCGCAGAGCTTCGGTAAAATCCTGCGCCATCTGACCTGCTGAACTGTAGCGCTGATTGGGGTCTTTTGCGGTGGATTTGGCAATCACCTGTTCAACCGCCAGCGGCACATCTGACCGAAAACTGGAGAGCGGCGGCATGGGTTCATTGATATGCTTGAGCAGGAGTGCCATAGGCGTTTCCGCCTGATAAGGTTCGCGTCCAGTAATCAGTTCAAACAGTACCACGCCCAACGAATAAATATCGGAACGACCATCCAGCGAAGTGCCATTGGCCTGTTCGGGACTCATATAGGCTGGTGTGCCGATAATCATGCTGCCGGTCAGATTGCTGCCCATAATACGCGCGATGCCGAAGTCGGAAAGATAGGCGTTGCCTTCTTCATCCAGCATAATATTACCCGGCTTTAAGTCGCGGTGAATGATTCCCTGCCGGTGAGCATGGTCGAGTGCCTGCGCTACCTGCGAAAAGGGTTTGGCAAGATCGTCTACTGGTACAGGCCCCCGCCGGATCATCTGCGCCATACTGCCCCCGCCCAGGTAGCGCATAGCGATATAGGGCATGTTTTCTGCTTTGCCGTAATCGTAAATCGGCAAAATATGCGGATGTTCGAGATGTGAAATGACATCCACTTCGCGTTCGAAACGTTCGAAAAAGCCGGGGTCATGCAGGAAATGGCGCGGCAGGACTTTTACGGCGACAGTGCGATTCATAGAAATCTGGCGAGCTTTGAAGACGGTAGCCATACCACCGCGCCCGATTTCCTCCTGTATTTCGTACTGTCCCAGCGTCTTGCCGATCAAATCATCGTGTTGTGGTTGTTCACTCATGTTTTCCGCGCCGACTCCTCTCAAGATACTTCATTTATACGCTAGTGTTGGGAGCGTGGCAAGTTGTTCCTCTATACGAAGCTCCGATTTAGCCTGCCTCACGATCACCTTTAATGAAATGATACATACGAAACCTTAATTGTTTTGAGACCCCAAACTGACCTTATGCTATAGAATGTAGTGAAGACGAATATAGGAGGCGGGGGAATAATATGGCGCGTTCGAAGATTTCTTATAACATCCACGCGCAGGTAATCAAGGACGCAAACCGTCTAAAGCAGCATCTGCTGAAAATTAATCCGACGGTGGTCTTGTTTCTCGATGGCCTTGGGGCGGCTAAAGAGACAAAGGCTGCTCTGCCCAATACCATTGTCATTCATCGTAACTATGGCGTGACCAATGGCGATGATGACGTTCATATCAAAATCACCCCACAGCGCTGGATGGAACTCCGCGCTAAGGAGTCCGAAGGCGATATTTACCTCTACACCTCCAACGAACCTGTTTTCGATCAAAAGTGCATTCAATGGCATGTCGAATTGATGGAACTGGCGGCAAAGCAGGGTGTTAAGCTGGTCATTGGAAATTGGGCGGTGGGGAATCCCGGCCCGGATGATTGGGGGCAGGCCAAACGCATGTTGGAACTGCTCGACCAGCATCGTGATTTGTTCATTCTGGGCTTGCATGAATATGCCTGTGGCATCATCACCAGCGGCCTTTATGGCGGTTATCCGAATAATGCTGGCGTACAGCCGGGGACAACGGGCGGACAAGACCTGGTTCCGAGGGACAAATGGCCGAATGATGTCAGCAAAATTACCATGTGGCACTGCGGACGCTTCAATTTCCTGCTGAACTACTGCAAGAAGAATAATATTAAGCCGCCCCGTATTATCCTGACCGAACACGGTATGGATGATGTTAGTGACATTAAAGGTTGGGCGGAAAAGCTGGAAAAGACCCCCAATTATTCCAGTATACGGGGCTGGAAATCGCTGCGCAGCCAGTGGGATAAATGGTTCAACCCGATTGGATGGTCAGCAGAACGTGGTTATTTCGAACAACTTGCCTGGGCGGATCAGGTCATCTATCACAATTCGGTGGTAGAGGGGCAATGCATTTTCTCCTGGGGACACACGTCGGATGTGTGGGAACAATTCGATGTATCGGAAGCTACCGAATTCCAGAAGTTGTTAGAAGCCTACGCGGCTCAAGGTGGCGATGCTCAGGTTTCTGCAACTGCCAGTGCGGCGACGAAACCATCACCCGTTGTAAATCAGCCCGTTGTCACCCAACCGGTTGTGACGCAGCCTGTCGCTACTCAGTCAGCCGGATTTGCTGCCACCCAGACGGTAATAAATGCTAGCGCCGCGGTCGCAACACAGCCTGTCACGAATGGTAGCGGACAGCATACCCTTCAGATTTCGCTCACAGATGATGATGCGAAAGTTATCAGCACCGGTCTTTCTGCGCTTAGCAAGGTATTTGCCGATACAACGATTTCAGCCGCCTTGCAGCGTCTAGCTGATGTAGTGGCGAAGGCTAAGTCGTAACAGGCTAGCCATCACCTCCTGTGAGCGCATCGGCGAAATCCTGTGCGCTCTGAAAACGACGCTCTGGTTGCTTGGCTAAGGCCTTTTGAATGGCTTTCCCGACATGTATTGGTAGAGCGGTGTTATAGTCGCAGGCATTAGGGGGCGGCTGTTGCAGATGAGCGAAGACGATTTGTGCAGCGCCTCCTTGAAACGGCTTCTGTCCGGTCAGCATTTGATAAACCATCACACCCAGCGCATAAATATCGGCGCGATGATCGACGGTTCGCGCTTCAACGATTTGCTCCGGCGCGACATAGTCCAGCGTTCCCATAATGCCCGTTCCGGTCAATGAACTGCCGCCACCGATAATTCGCGCCAAGCCAAAATCTGTCAGGATTGCGCGGATTGATGCATGGTCAGGGCGTGATGAACTCACTGGTTCGAGCATGATGTTGGAGGGTTTAATATCGCGGTGGACGATATTTTGCGCGTGGGCATAATCCAGTGCGGCGGCAATATCGTGAATCAGCGGCAGTGCCTCCTCTAAGGTTAGCTGTTCGTGCTCATGCAGATAATCGCCCAAATCGTGCCCATTGAGATACTCCATGACCATGTAATAGGTATCCCCGCTCATGCCGAAGTCGAACACGTTGACGATATTCGGGTGTTTGAGTGTGGCGACAGTCCGGGCTTCCCGCTCGAAGCGCCTGCGGAAATTGTCCTCACTTGCCAGATTGGGGGGTAGTAGTTTAATCGCCACTGCGCGTCCCAGTGTTGGATGTTTGGCTTTATACACCTCGCCCATGCCGCCCCGTCCCAGTGGTTCCAGCAGTTCATATGCACCAATGATTGCACCCGTTAACGCGCCTGAAGGTTGGGTCAACATCTGCGAGGTTTTCAGGTCATTCAAGCCAACCCGCAGGTGATAAAACTTCCTGTCGACAATATCCTGTAGACGATAGCGTGTGGGTTGGAACAAAGCACCAATGACCACTGCTGAAACGGTCAGCGCGATGGGTGAGAACATACGCCCGGTGAAAGTTTGGAACAACACCTGGAAAATCACCACGCTGAGTATGAACACGATGCCTAAAAGTACAGTCAGTACACCATAGACCAGTGATTTATTAATGACCAGATCAATATCCCACAGGCGGTAACGCAGGGCTGAAAAGCCAATCGCCAGCGCCAGGAATATCCCGGCGATGACCGCTAAAGTTTGTCCAATGACTGTGTTGAGGAGGTGGCCTAATCCGGGTTGGCTGGCTGCCGGAATAAAGGCTGTGACAATCGCGCTGTAGACTAATCTTAGAACAATTGCGCTGGCGTAACCGAAAATCACCCACTTGGTTTGCTGTCGTTGATTCGAGGTCGATACTTTCCGGTAGCGGTAAATTTGCGCATAGACAGCACAGCCAAACATCAGATTGACGACAGGCAGCAGGAGCGGGAGGGGCCAATTGAACTGGTTGAGCGGCGAATCTGGCACGAAGGTCTGCGCCTGTGTCCAGAGTCCCCAGATCAAGGCGATCCAGCGTGTCCAGCGCGGGACGAAGCGACCATCAGGAAACAATAGAAATGCGATCAGCAGCAGACCGCCATCCAGCCCGACGAAAAAATTGTAGGGTAATTCCCAGACGGGATGCATAGTGGGCAGTGCCGCTGTGGGCGCTTGAATGGTAAACGCGCCGAAGACCAGCAGGGTGAATGACGTTAAGATTGCCGCCCGATCATCTGAGCGACGATAAAAGATGAACAAGGCAATAGCGATAGAAAACACCCCATGCAAAACCCAGATCAGCGACATGTAACTGGCGTAAGCCTGGGTTGAGATACCGAATTCCTGAAGCGCCGCTATGTCTTCGACATAAAGGCGGGCAGGTGTGAACAGGGTCGGCGTGGAATCGAGAGGCATTGCGCGCAGTTGTTCGAAATAAGTGGGTATTGCGATCACGAACATGATGACGGAGATGATGAGCGTCGCCAGCCATGCCGCTCGCACCAGCAGCAGTCGCCGTCCATACAACCGATTTGGAGCAGTCGTATCGGTTGAGCGCTTCAGAAGTAATGTATCTGTATTGTGTTGTAAAGCGGTTGATTCTGGTATGAAATGAACTTGATTTTCCATAAGACATTACCCCGAATTAGCCCTATTTCTGCTTAGTCTATTTCGTGGGGAAGGCGTTACAGGACAGCAAAAAGGGCAGGTTTGCTGCCTGCCCTTCGCGTGTTAGATTATGTTGGAAAGCGGTGCAATCACCCCTTTGTCATGCCGCGATTACGCCGTCCGAGCAAGCGTACCAGTGCCATTAAACCGAGGCTGATCGAAATCAGCAGCAGCGGAATGCGGAATTGCCCCATCCACGAATCGCCAGTAGCCGGAAGCGATTTTGCGCTGACGACCTGTGCCTTTGCAGGTGGCGAAGTAAACAGTCCATTGCAGCAGGTTCCGCTGGCTTCGTTGGTGATGATGAAGGGTGTTGTCGTGTTATTCGGCACCTGCGTTTTGATGACGACTTTAACCGTTTCATTCGGATTGAGAACGGCCTGGTTAAAAGTCACGGTTTGACCGATAGTGGTGGTCGTCCCGGTTGCTGAGTCATCGGTGACGCTCAGGATGATTAGCGGAGTCGGAACGGTATCCTTGACCTCGACATTGGTCGCCGGGACACCATATGGATTGCTGATGGTGAGCGTCCAGGTCACAATAGTGCCGGGTGCGCCGAACGGGGTATCCACCGTTTTCGTCAGTGTGAAGCCAATATTGCTGGTGACTCCGCCCGGTGCGGTTACGGTGATAGTGGGAGTTGGCGTTGGCGTGGTAACGATACGCGAGAAGCCGAAATCGTAGGTGTGGTTATTATCGCCATAGTCCCCGGTGGTTAGTGTACGGATGGGGAAGTTGACTGCGCTCACCAGCGCGTTGAAGTTAGGGTTTACACCATCTGAGTCACGCGAATCGCCATTGCCATCTGCCAGCGGGTCTTGATTACGCGGTGTCAGGTAGTAATTATCCAGCGGAGCGCCAACCCCGTAATTGGTGGGATCATCCAGCGCGACTTCATAGGAACGATTGGGCAGGAGGCCAATTGGCTCAAAAACTTCGCGTGTGCCGTTGCCGTTGATGTCCACATAGTTGACATCCGCGATTTGCTGATTGAGCAGGCCGAAGTAGTTTACCCCATCGTAGAAGACGTTGAATTCATTGAAGTAGTACTCGCCATTGCCATCAGTGGTCGTTTGACCGACCAGTTCGCCCGGTTCAAACTGATTGTTATTGTTCTGATCCATGTAGAGGTTGACGACGACATTGGCAATTGGCAGTTCACCTGGGTCTTGTACGCCGTTGCGGTCAAGGTCTTCCCACACGCGGTTGCCAATTTCCAGTGGTTCAGGGCCGCAGACCGCTTCCAGATCGCCCAGACCATTACTCTTTCCGAACTGGTTGGCTGGATGATTTACGCCGATGTCCCCGTTAATCAGACGGTACTGCCGTGCGCGCGCGCCAGTAGTGTTATCAAACCAGACCACACCCGCATCATACAACCCGTTATCGCCTGCAAAGAATCCCGGCGGAAGCGGGTCATAAACGGTTATGGCAAACAAGTTGCCGCCCGGTAAATCCGCCAGACCGCCAATCGTGATTTCATCATGCTGTCCGGGAGGAGCGACTGGATTGTTGTTGTCCTGATAGTAGTATTCGTTCCCCGGATTGCCAGCGTTAATCGGCAGCAGCGGGTCGCCGGGGCCCTGACCAGCATTATTCGCTGGAACCGGATTGGTTGAGGTTACGCCACCGCACGTACCATTCGCTTCCAGCGTCCAGCTCGTAGTGGTGTCATCCCAGCAGGCGCGCAGGACATCCCCGGCTGCCATGCCAATCGTCAAAAGCGCCAGATTATTGGGATCATCATTCGGGCCGGGGCGCGAGTTGCCGGAACGATCACCAAAGCGGTCACGTAAGCCAATGACCATGTGATCGTTATCAAACACAATATCGGTGAGCCAGGGTTCCGGGTAGATGATGACATTTTGGGCGCTCGGTGTAGGCCAGTTGGGTGTCCAGGGTTTCCAGAAAGCCGCGCGATTCAGTGTACAGTTCGGCGCATTCAGTGTACAGCGGCGCGGATAATCGAGCTTGAAGGTCAGATCAAGCTGGAATCCCAGCCCCGGATTGAGCGGGTCGAAGCTGTGGACATATGCACGCAGATCATCGACCTGCTGAGTTGACTCAGCCGTACAGACCGAGCCGACATAAACGCGCCCCGCGTGGACGGACACGGCAAAAGGCCAGAAATCATTGATGCCGCCGGGGCAGGCTGTCGCTCCGTTGTTGGTGCCGGGGAGATCATTCAACCTTAACGGGTGATGGATAATCGCACCCAGAGCCGGAGCGACTCCATTTGCGCCAATCGGAATTTCCAGCAAATCGCTGTACTGCGGATGTCCGGTGCGATCCAGATTCAGGACAAAAAGATTTTTGTCATTTTCGGAAACATCCATACCACCCAGCGAACTTTTCCCGACTCGATTATAAGAGTTTGTATCGACCTGCCAGCATCCCGCGTTGGGGGCGGCACCGCAGGCTGGATTGCCCACTGGATGCGGGTCTGTCCCGGTTCCAAGCGGGGTTAAATCCATAAATAACGATGTATTTCCCAGTGCATGAGTGCTGGCATTCGAAAGCCGGTAAATGCCGCCTGTTCCACCCGGTCCGAAACCAGCAAAACGCTTCATAAAAGCCGCAGCGTAAAAACTATCGCTGGATCGTTGGTAGGCTAATCCCCAGGTTGTCCCGATGTCTGGTGCGTTTGCCAGTGTCCATTCCTGACCTGTGCCCGTCAAATCACCAACCGGTGCACCATTTGAATTATAGGGGAACGATACAAAAGTCGGGATGTTGGCGACCAGTGGACTGGCCTGATCGTCCTGCACATAACAGCTTGTGCCCAGATCAGGCGTATTGGTGTGGCAGTAAGCGCCCGGCTCAGCCAGCGCCAGATTAACATCGATATTGCCGCCGCCATTGCAATCGACAAAAGTAACGGTAGTGGTCGAGTTATTGCCTGCGCCAAAGCGCCCTGAATACAGGTAATCAGGAACGCCGACAAATTCCACTCGTATCTGACCGTCGTCGATGATGTTTAACTGATAACTGCCATCTGTGGCTGGATTATTGGTCGCACTCGTTGTGGTTGATAGAATGAGTTCACTGGTGCCGTCGCCATTACGATCAAAATAGGCATTGACTGTGATGCCACCCTGTCCGGGTTCGGTTCCCGCCTGCTGGGTGCCATTGTTGTTGTAGTCAATATAGACCAGCCCTTGTATCACACAAGCTGCGCTGGCCTGACGAATATCCCAGATATTAAAAAATGATAGCGCAATGGTCAGGATGAAGATCGTGCGCGACAGGGTCTGCGCGCGATGAAAACCAAACCCTCTTTTTAGGAACATAAACTGTTTTACCTGCTGAGCTTACGATTTTGAGGTAGTTACAGGCCAGATTTAACTCGTTCGCAGCAGATGACATTCACACGGTTTCCATGTTAGAGTGCCGAATGGATTGTGAAGCAGTCGTGTGCAATTTCTGATTCTGTAACTTAGCCCCGGTATTAATAGACATTGTATACGAAAGTTGGAATATTGCATGATTGTAATGCTGTTTTGATGCAAGTGTTTGAAAACTCTTACATTTGTTGCAGAGGATTGGCACGTGTGAAAAGCCAATGAGTGACATAAACATATGTCACTCATTGGTCAATTGTAAGAGATGTGCTAGCCGGGGGTTACGATCAAATCGAAGGGTATCGGTGTTGAGGTTGCCCCGAACGGGATTTGGTCATTATTGAAAGGCGGCGTGGTCGGCTGCGGCAGTGGAGTTGGCGCAGTATTCGCCACCACCACATTAACCAGACGATATAGATAGCCGCCGCTGTTGGAGAACATCGCCAGACGCAGCGTGTAATTCCCATTGGCAAGGGTTGTGGTATTCCATTGGCCCAGCACACCGGATGTCTGTGGGACGGTGGTAGGGTTGCTGATGATGCTGAAGTTATTCGGCGCTCCCGCTGGAGCCAGTTCGAGCTGATAGCGGTTGAATGTGGTAGCGGAAGCGGCTCCCGTGACCTGAATGATACCCGACACCGTTTGACCCTCGGCTGGAGAGATGATTCGTGCAATGGGTACCTCTGTGTTGGTGTCGCAGGAACCAGCGGGTGCGGTGGCTTGCGTTCCAGGCGTAATCCCCAAGCGCTGTGCCCATTGAGCACCTGCTCCCGAATTCAACCAGGCGACTGCTGCCGTATCTTTGATGTTGAGTACGGTTGTCGTGATCTGATTATCCGGGCAGAATGAATTGGCTTGCAGCCCTGTCCAACTGTCAATCGCGACCTGCTGCACAAATGCCTGGTCGGCACCCGGCGGCGGCTCAGATTGGACAAAGAGATCTGCCCTTAAGCTGGTGCATCCGGGCGGTGGCAGCGTGCCCGTATCGGCACAAATCTGCTGCTGGACAATCCCTTGCGGGATCGGGAAGGCATTCGGTTTCGTCACCGTCTGGAGAACAGCCGTCATCACCGTGTTCCAGAGGGGGGCAGCACTGCCATAACCGCCATCATTCACGGTTGTCGGGTTGTTATCCGGACGGCCTAACCATACACCCACCACCGCGTTCTGGGTAAAGCCCATCGTCCA
>JBGAGR010000100.1:0-24147 GCA_044226645.1 Aggregatilineales bacterium | reverse complement strand
TGGGTCAAGTTCTAATAGGCAAGCCCCTCCAAACCAAAGATTTGCCACATCAGGCGATCAGTAAAAAGGTCGGCCTGGCAGTCTTTGCTTCCGACGCATTGTCCTCAACCGCTTACGCGACTGAGGAAATACTCATTATCTTGGCATTGGCTGGTGGGGGAGCCGCGACCTTAGGACTTTCAATCCCTATTGCAGTTGCGATTGCGATTTTGCTGGCGATTGTAACTATCTCCTATCGGCAGACAATTTATGCCTACCCGAATGGTGGTGGTGCGTATATCGTTGCGCGTGATAATCTGGGCGAAGTACCTGCTCAGGTTGCTGGCGCGGCATTGCTCACCGATTACATTCTCACTGTCGCGGTGAGTATTTCGTCTGGCGTGGCTCAAATCACATCGGCGTTTCCTGGGCTTCTTCCCTTCCGCGTGGAAATTGCGGTTGGGGTGATCATACTGATGACTATTGTTAATTTGCGTGGGGTTAAGGAAAGCGGAAAGGTTTTTGCCGTTCCGACCTATTTCTTCCTCGCTACAATCTTGTTGACACTGGTTATTGCTGCGATTCGCTATTTCACGGGATCGTTGGGTGTGGTGACTGGAGTAGTCGAAATACAGCATCAAACCATTGAATCACTCGGTCTATTCCTTATTCTACGCGCCTTTTCGAGTGGCTGTACTGCACTCACTGGAATTGAAGCGATTTCTAATGGAATCACAGCCTTTGAGAAGCCACGCAGCCACAATGCTGCTACAACGCTCATGTGGATGAGCGGTATTCTAATCACGCTCTTCCTGGGTATTACGCTGGTTGCTCATCAAATCGGTGCTGTGCCGAGCGAAACCGAAACCATCATTTCACAGCTTGCTCGAACTGTTTATGGAAATGGGAGTATCTTCTATCTGCTGACGCTGGCGGGTACGGCGCTCATTCTGTTGATGGCGGCGAATACCAGTTATGCTGATTTTCCCCGGCTGGCAGCGCTCCACGCTGGCGATGGTTTCCTGCCGCGTCAGTTGACCTATCGGGGTGGACGGTTGGTATTTTCGTGGGGCATTGTTGTACTGGCAGCTTTTGCTTCAGGGCTGGTCATTATCGCGAATGCCAATACAACGGCGCTGATTCCCCTCTATGCCATTGGCGTTTTCCTGAGTTTTACCATGTCGCAGACCGGAATGGTGGTGCGCACCTGGAAAATCAGCAAGCTCAAGCCGGGAGAATCTGTCAAGGGTCTTGAGACGGTGATGGAATATGACCCACACTGGCGGCGGCATATGGTTATCAGCGGATTCGGCGCAGTCTGTACATTTGTTGTAATGATCGTATTTGCCGTTACCAAGTTTACTAGCGGAGCATGGTTCATTGTTGTGTTGGTGCCAACGCTGGTTTACGTCTTTTTCCGTATTCATCATCACTATAAGGATGTTGCTCATGCATTGAGCTGGGAAACTGGTGTTGCACCTGATACTGAGGCGCGATCTGTAGAAACAGTCATTCTGGTGGACGATGTTCATGTGGAAACGGTACGGCTTGTAAATTTTGCCAAGGCGCTCGGACATCCGTGGCGCGCGATTCATGTTGCGACTAACCCTGAAAAATCCGCTACGATACCCGCTAAGTGGGAAAAGCGAATTGGTTCGGAAGGGCGGGGCAAACTCGTCATTATCGAGTCGCCTTATCGCCTACTGGCAGAACCGATACAAGAGTACATCGAGAATCTCCAGCGAGAAAATCCGGGCTGTTTCGTCCATGTTATCATGGGACATCTGGCTATGGATACCTATTGGGGACAGGCGCTGCATCAGAATACAGCCTTCATCTTCAATCTGGCGCTGTCTCATATGGAACATGTAGTCGTAACAACAGTACCCTATCAGATTCACCGCGAAACGGGTGAGACTCGCCATGAAATTAAAAAACAGGTTGATCAACCTGTTTCAACACCAGACAAGCCTGCGTAAGGTTCACGAGTTGAGGAGGCTTACTAACCAGCTTCCTCAACTCTTTTTACGTGCCATTCATCTGCTCTACATGCGCCAAAGGCAGCGTGAGGAAAAAGGTGGAGCCTTCACCTAATTTGCTCTCGACTCCGATTTGACCGTTATGAGCATCCACCAGACTTTTTACGATAGCCAGCCCTAAGCCCGTTCCTTCAATGCTATCAGTTTCTGGACGACGTACCCGGTAGAAGCGGTCAAAGATATGCATTTGATCTTCTGGGCTGATTCCCAAACCGCCATCTTGTATGGCAATACGGATGCTGTCGTTTCGTGTCTCAGCGTAGACTTTCACCCACCCTTCAGGTGGAGTGTATTTGACCGCATTGCCAATTAGATTAACCAGAATTTGACGCAGGCGAGCACGATCAGCTAATACCGGGGGTGTCGTATCGCTGATGTCATTGGTGATTGACATAGCTTTACTCTGAGCGGTGGGTCGCACCTGATCCATGCATTCGGCAATAATCGCGTGGATTTCGATGGGTTGCAAGTCCAGTTTTATGCCGGATTCAATTTTGGTTAAGTCGAGTAAATCGTCAATAAGCTGGCGCATATTGGATACGGCGCGGCGTATCATATTAGCTGAATTCATCCCTTGTGGTGTGATAGCTTGCTGCATGGTCATCAATTCAATGTAGCCATTCATCACACTCAGTGGTTGCTTGAGATCATGAGAGACAGTAGCGACTAACTCACTCTTGAGCTTATCCATTTCTTTAAACGGTGTGATGTCGTGCATGACGATAATCCAGCCAATTTCGGCGAAATAACGCAGGTTGGCGTGGAAAGTTCGTTCGTTCGGCGTGATGATTTCACGGGTAATATTTTCGCCCAGTTGAGTGGCACGTCTAAAGACATCCAGTAATTGAGTCCCATCGAATACCTGTGCGGCTAACTGGCCAACATAGTTTTCGTTTGGATATAAGCGTAGAGCCGCTAATGCGGACTGATTGATGAGGATAATCCGTTCGTCGCCCCCCACAACAATGACCACGTCGGCAGTATTGTTCAGAATGTGAGATAGTTTCTCCCGTTCACGAATTGATTCAGCATATAAACGGGCGTTATCAATGGCAACTCCAGCACGAGTGGCTAACTTCTCGACAAAATCCAGATGATTGTCATTGAATCCATTCAAACGCTTACTTTCCAGTGTGATGACTGCGACAACGCGATCTTCTCGTAACACTGGCATCGAAAGCTGGGAGCGCGTGGATGCAGACAAACGGACGAAATCCTTATCCATAGCTACGTCAGGCACAACTTCGGGGCGCCCGGAACGCGCTACCCGATGGGTAATGCCTGCACCGTATTCCTGACGAATTTGTTGCAACTGCTCTGATGGGAATTCGTAGCCATATTCGACCAGAAAGCGAAGCTGGTCTGTATCCTGATCATACAGGGCTAGAGAAGCCGCCTGTGCGCTGGTAAAGCGGAGTGTCCAATCCAGCGTCATTTCGAAAACGTGATTCAGATCAATGGTATCGTTAAGTTCGCGATCAATTTGCCGGAGGATATGCATTTCCCGCATATTGCCTGCCAGATCGAGAACTGTTTTGCGATGCAGCCCCGCATTTTGCAGCGCGATGCCAACACTGTGAGTGATTACTTCCAGGGCTTCCTGATGCGTTTTGGTGAGAGGGGTATCAATAGACGCATTATCAACAATCACGACACCCGCAATCCGATCCTGTCCATGCAACGGCGCACTGATGAATTGTTTTGAGTTAAGGATTTCCGCAATTCGTTCAATGGACGAATGGCTGGCAGTGTCAGTCGAACTCACGTACACAGTCTGACCATTGAGCCAGCTATGTACAATGGAATCCTCATCTGGCTGATACGTTGTCAAGCGAAGATGTTCCAAATCGGCCTGCTTTTCTTCCGGCATGAGTTTGAAATTACATGCGCCGAATTCCAATGCGGTTTGTTGGTCATCCGGGATGAGAATCAACACCCGGTCACAATGGACGAATTCAGCAATGGAGGTGATTAATTCGTCAAGAAATGACTCGAAATCCAGTGTGGTGCCAAGTTTGAGTGCGATGTTGTTGAGCGCGGTCAGTTTTGTGATCTGCGCCTTGAGTTCGTCAATTTCGTTTTTTGTTTGTGTCAATTCTGATTCGGACATAAGGTTACTAATCATCTCTGTATGAATGGCGGGCAGAGTAGTGGATTTTCATTGTCATTATACGCCTAACTTAATTGTAGCGCAGCATTACATGACCTTAATTTAAGTTGTTCAGGCTTTGTGATAGGATTTTAGTATGGGGAAAAGCAGTGTGTTTGCTCACTGTTGGCGAAAGGTCTATAATGCCAACTACAAATCAGACCACTACCATCGCCGGAGGAAATGATGGATTTCAAAGACGCTTCCGCGCGTTTTAAAGCAAAGAAAGCTGATGTCCAGGAAGGGGCACAGCAGCCCAAAACTCATGATTTTGCTGAGTCCTATCGCCTTCGCGCCAAAATGATTGGTGTCCTGCTGCGAGACGCTCGTATGAACGCTCAACGGACTATTGAGGACTGCGCTTATTTACTGCGTATTTCCCCGGAAGACATGGAAGCATGGGAATTTGGTGAGGCAACCCCCAGTCTGCCTCAGATTGAACTGCTGGCGTATTATCTGGGGGTACCTGTCAGCCACTTTTGGGGAACTGAGACACTAGAAGCCAAGCATGGCAGACACATTGATATTCAACTGGAATATGTTGCTTTGCGCAACCGCATGATTGGCGCGCTGGTATGTCAGGCGCGTGAGGAAGAAAAACTGAGTCTGGAAGCGGTCAGCGAGGCGAGTAATCTGCCCGTTGAGCAGCTTCGCAGTTATGAGATGGGTGAAATTCCTATTCCGATGCATGAATTGAGTGTTATTTCCGGGATTGTCAAGAAAAATACGAACTATTTTCTCGAGAGCAGCGGGCATATCGGTGAACTTCTGGCAACTCGTGAGGAGTGGAAACATTTCAACGAACTCTCTGAAGAAAAACGCCGTTTTGCCGCTAACCCCCGCAATGTCGGCTTTATTGAAATTGCGATTATGCTAAGCAAGATGCCGGTGGACAATCTGCGTGAGGTTGGAGCCAGTATTCTTGACATTACCCGCTAGGTTGTGACCAGCCTTTGAGCCGTTTTGGATAAGAGACGAGGTGTAAGGTGCCATCATCCCAGGAACTACAAGATAATGGTGTGAAACTCTTTCAACAGAAGGATTATGAAGCCGCTGCACGTGTTTTTATGGAAGCGCGGGACGCTTATGAGAGCGAAGGTAAGCGCGATATGGTCGCTGAAATGCAGACCAACATCGGCTTAGTACATCGCGTTTTAGGGGAACACCAGCAGGCATTGGATGCAATGCAGGTTGCGTTGACTGTTTTTCAGGAACTTAACGACCCGGTACGGGCTGCACAAGTATTGGGCAATATGGGCGGGGTCTATGTCGCGCTTGGTGACAAGGAACAAGCCTATAATTGTTATCGACAGGCTGCGGATATTTTTGAAGAGCATGGCGAGAAAAAAATGTATGGCGAAACCTTAATCGCCATGGGCGATCTACAGGTTCGTGATGGCAAACTGATGGCTGGTGCGGCAACCTATGAAGTAGGTCTGGAACAGTTGGATCAGCTCAGCGCAGGCCAAAAAGTCATTAAGGGATTACTTGGGATTCGTAATCGCCTAACTGGCGGCGGCCCAACAAAGTAGGATTTTCAGTAACCTGATCTGGAAGAAGTGAATAGTGTGAGTAAAAATGGGGTATGTGCCCCATTTTGATTTCTGTTACGCTAGTCGAGTACACTTTTTGACGTAAGTTATTTATTTGTCAGGCGGAGTTTGCTGCCGAAAATAGCGAAAGATAGCAACCATCATGGAAAATCTTTTACAGGAAAGCGATAACCGTATCCCCCCGCGTTCACTTTCTGTTGTAATTCCCGTTTACAACGGAGCATTAAGTCTGCCGGACTTAGTCGCGCAATTATCCGAGATTCTGCCCACTCTGGCTGAACACTTTGAGCTGATATTTGTTGAGGATGATGGAAAAGATAATAGTTGGGATGTAATACGGCAACTGACGAACGAATACCCCTGGATTCAAGCACATAAGCACATGCGGAATTATGGGCAGCATAACGCTTTGTTATTGGGCATTCGTCACGCACGATACGAAGTGATTGTCACTATTGATGATGATTTGCAGCATCCCCCGACGGAAATTCAAAGACTGCTGGCGAAATTGGATGAAGGCTTTGATGTGGTTTATGGAAGCCCGCAGCATGAACAGCATGGTTTTTTGCGAGATATGGCCTCACAAATCACTAAAATAGCACTTCAGAGTGCAATGGGGGTAGATGTCGCGCGGAATGTCAGCGCATTTCGGGTCTTCCGAACCCAACTGCGTGAGGCGTTCGCAAATTATGAGAGTCCCTTTGTTTCCATCGATGTGCTGCTCACCTGGGGGACGACCCGCTTTGTCGCTATTCCTGTGCGTCATGAACCACGTCGTCTAGGTGAATCAAACTATACTTTGCGAAAGCTTGTTATTCATGCACTCAACATGATGACCGGATTCAGTACGCTGCCGTTGCAAGTCGCCAGCTTAGTTGGTTTTGGGCTGACCATATTTGGAGTTTTGATTTTAATCTATGTTTTTGGGCGCTTGCTCTTTGAAAAGAGTGTGCCCGGTTTTCCTTTCCTGGCTTCAATTATCGCGATCTTTTCGGGTGCCCAATTATTTGCTCTGGGAATTATGGGGGAATATCTGGCGCGGATGCATGTTCGTATTATGGGGCGACCATCGGGTGTCGTCCGAGAAAGTATCGAGCGAAGCGGGGATAATGGTGCGGTTGAATCCAGCTCTTAATCTATAAGGATAGCAGAAGATGCGAATTGCACTTTTTTGTGCTACGCGGAGAGGGTGCCATCTTCTCGAAAAAATGATCAGGCTCGTTCCTGATGAATCGCTTGTCGTTTTTTCTTTTCGAGAGGAAGCCTGGGAACCGCCATTTTTGGATGATATTCGTGATCTGGCTGTGTCATCTGGCGCGCAGTTTTATGAAACGCGGCAGCTTAAAGAGAGTTCCGTCAAGGCATTCTGGGATTCCACACCAGTTGATCTCATTCTGACGGTCAATTGGCGCTACATTATCCCTTCCGTTATTTATCAAAAGGCTCAGCGTGGAGCGTATGTTTTTCACGACTCGCTTCTGCCAACTTATCGGGGTTTTTCACCAACCGTTTGGGCGATGGTAAATGGGGAAAATCATACCGGTGTTAGTCTGATTGAGATGGGTGAGGGCTTTGATACAGGCGATCTTGTCGCTCAACAGTCAGTGCCTATTGGTGGCGATGATACTATTGCTGATGTATTTGAACGGGTGACAGAGGCATACCTCGCACTATTAGAGCAAAATTTGGATGATCTCCTCAACGGTCACATAAACCCTGTTCCGCAGGATCATAATCTGGCAACATTTACCTGCAAACGCCTTCCTGAAGACAATATAATCGACTGGACGCTGCCAGGCCGCCGAATTTATGATCTCATTCGCGCGGTGACTGTGCCTTATCCCGGCGCGTACACGACGCTGAATGGCAAAAAATTAACCATTTGGGCGGCACGATTGCTTCCCGATTATCGACACTATGTTGGTAATATACCGGGGCGGATTGTTGAATACCGACCCGGTGAAGGTGCTGTAGTCCTAACAGGGGACTCGCCTATTCTCATTACGCAGGTTCAGCTAGAAGACGGCGAGATCGTTGATGCTGCACAGGTGCTCAATAAACTAAGCTACACGCTAGGACGATAATCATTCAAACTTAGCGAAGGACGATAGCCTTTTTGGCTTCGTCACCCATGAACGGGTGATGCAGTATTTCATCTTTAAATTCAACACTGATCCAAAGCATGTAAACGGCCAGCGCAATGATCAGCAGCCCACCTATGGCGCTGATAGGTTTTTTCAGCCGAGGTGAGATTTTCGCCTCAAGTTCTGCTGCCCAACCCCCTGCCAAGACCGTGAATAAGGGTAAAAATAACAACAGGAAACGCGGATCGTAGCTGACCAGAAGCCACCACATACCGAAAAAAGGTAGTGTTAGGAAAAGCAGCAAAGACGATCTTGGTGGTAAAGACTGCTTTTTTATTACCTGAAAGATAGCTATGAATACCGCACCCATGATGAACCATCCCGTGAGAGCAAAATTCTCTGGTTCAGTAATCAGGATGGCGATATTGGTAATGGTGCGCCGCGCTTGTTCTGTCCAAGCCGTTGGCGGCACAATTAAGCCTGCCTCAATCCAATTGCGGATATACCAGGGTGCTGCGATCAGCATACATACCCCAAGGGTCAAAAGTATGCGTCGCCATTGTAACCCTTTGTCTCTGGTTTTCGAGAAGATTAGCCAGACAAAGATGAACGAAATTCCTACCAGCGCGGCGTTTTTCGTCCATGCCATCAGCCCTGATGCGATACCGAGCAGTACAGCATCTACCGGATGACGTGATTCCTGAAATCGCCATGCGAATATTGCGGCTAAGGTATAAAAGAAGGCCATTGGCAAATCGACGTAGCCGGATGATCCCCAGCGCACAAAGGTTGGGGTAAGTACCAGAAGGAGTGCAGCCATTTCGCCTGCTCGTTGGTTGTAAATCATCCTCCCCAGTACAAATACAGCGGGCAGGCAGGCGAGACTGAATAACGCTGGAATGACACGCGCGAGATATTCATTTTCCCAACCAGATGCCAAAAAAGTGAAAGTATATACCAAGGGGATTTGTATCGGGTATGCCTGATAAAAGGCATCATCGAAACCTGCAAACGGTACAAGTGTGCCTGTTTCCGCCATGAGCTTGCCATATTTGCCATAAATGCCGAGAACATCATCCTGATGGAAAGGCCAGTAGGCCGCGTTAAATAGAATTCCTGTGGCGATGATGACTACTGGGAACACAATTTTATGATTTCGCCAAAGCGATCCAAAGCCAGGGAAAATACGTTTGCTGTGCGATTTCGCTTTGACCATTGGCGACTTCCACCACAACCAGACCCCTACTGCCATGATTGTGAAATAGGGTAGTATGATTTTCCAAAGCGTAAAAGCTGTACCCAACAAACTTTCCCAGAACATCAATAAGGTCAGTGTGCCGATGCTTAGGGCTAGGGTTAACAACGCCGTGAGCCATAATCCGTCCTCGCGCGGACTTTGGGATAACAGCCACGCTGCCAGAGGATAGGCTGAAATAATGACAAGACCAAGGAGGAGCCAGGCGAAAATCGTTTGCATCTCCTACACTCTGACCTGATTGGGTAAAGGTTTGCCCGTAACACCTGCAATCAGGTTTTCGGCTGCCATTAAAGCCATCTGATCTCGTGTCCACTGACTGGCGCTGCCAATATGAGGAACGATAAGGGCATTTGGTAGTGAGAGGATTGGGTCATCTACCGACATAGGTTCTGGATCGGTGACATCCAATGCAGCACCAGCGATGATGCCGTTTTTTAGCGCTTCATAGAGCGCTTTCTGGTCAACAATCGGGCCACGCGCCGTGTTAATGAGAATGGCAGATGGTTTCATTTGGGCGAGTGTGTCCCCATTGATTAGGCCTCGCGTTTGTTGGTTCAGGGGAACGTGGATGGATATGAAATCGGACTCGCGGAGCAAAGTCTCCAACGTAACCGATTGTGCATTGACCTCTGCCGCCGACTCCACAGTCAAATGTGGACTGTACGCGAGAATATGCATATTAAAACCAGATGCGCGGCGCGCCACAGCTTTTCCAATGCGGCCTAGTCCGATAATACCCAGTGTTGCACCGTTTAGATCATGCCCCAGTAAGGTTTTAGGCTGCCATGTAAGCCATTTTCCTTCACGAATGTAAGCCGCTCCCTCTATGAGCCGCCGCGCGGCAGCTAAAAGGAGCGCGAATGCTAGATCAGCAGTTGCATCAGTTAATACGCCGGGTGTATTCCCCACGGCTATTCCTCTTGCTGTAGCTGATGCTACATCGACATTATCATAGCCGACAGCCATCTGGCTGATCACTTTGAGATTTTTCCCGGCAGAGTCCATTAGTTTCGCGTCGATGCGATCCGTTAACATACACAGAAGGCCATCAGCCCCGGCGACTCGCTCTATGAGTACATCATAAGGCGGTGGCATATCATCTTGCCATATATCGGCATCGCATGTGTCCTGAATGCGTTTTAGCCCCGCATCCGGTATGATACGGCTAACGAAAACTTTGGGAGTCATCAACAATCTCCGTGTTCAGATGATTCAAATTCGCCTAGAATGTAGCTTTGAAATGGATTTTCATCAATGAGGTTGCATCTGTGATGGTACGCAAACAGTATTGGCTGGTTGGAGTGCTGCTGATCGGGTTGATTGCGGCTTATCAAATCCATAGCATTCAATCCATTTATATGCGGGACGATGAGGAAATCGCTTTCCGCACAACCAGCCGTGACCTTGCGTACACGATTTGGTATCAGGCAGAACAGGATGTTCACGCGCCTGTATGGTTTTCGACTTTCTGGCTGTGGCAGCAGTTCGTTGGTGGCAGCGAATTCATGGCGCGTGTCTATGGAATTTTCCTCAGCATGATAACGCTCCCGATAGTGTACCAGATTGGTAAGACCTGGTTTTCCGACTGGCGAGTCGGTCTGTTCGCTCTGGTGGTTTTGGGCGCTAACGCTTACTTCTTCATTTATTCGCTGGAAATTCGTCCTTACGCAGCGGTTATGATGCTTTCAGCCATCTCGATGTGGTGTTTCCATCGTTGGCTGCTGCGTCCTTCCAGAAGAAGAGCACTATTGTATGGTTTGACGCTGGCATTGATGATGTATGTGCATTATTTCCTCGCTTTTCTCATTGCCATGCAAACGATCTATTTATTTGTTTTCTATCGCCCGAATCTGAAGATGCTGCGGCAGTGGGGAGAAGCTGTTGTCCTGAGTGTCCTGCTCTGGTTGCCCTGGCTGCCGCTCTTTATTAACCAGATTCGAAAACTGTCCAGCATCGAAACCAGCGCCGGAAATGCGCGTGGGCTTGCGGGTATCGGCAGTACCACCGAACCTACCACCATTGACGCGATTCTACGCTTACTGGCGCTCATGACCAACGGACAGATTGTGCTGTATGGCGTGATTTTGCTGGTGGGAGTAGTTTACTGGCGGCGAAAACGCGAATATAGTTTGCTCTTGCTATGGGGCATTGGCGTACCCGTGATTGCCTTAGTCACGAATCTGGTTTTTGCTGTTTACACACCCCGCTATATATCGTATTTGTCGCTTGGGATTGCTCTGGCAATCGGTGGTGCGTTCGTCATCATTCGCCGCTACAGTTTCGTGCTGGTCGGTGGATTGTCGGTCTTAAGCCTGTGGTTTCTGCCTTCGCAGTTACCGGTCAATCGTGTGCCGCATCGCCAGATTTTCCAGAATATTTCCGCAGAATATAGGCCGGGAGATGCGATTTATTTCGATCAGGCCAGCTATAGTGATTTACTCGTGCGTTGGCAGATCGATCATTATTTGCCACCTGAATTGGCGGAAAATCGTGTCACCGATGTAGAACACGCGCAGGAAGTGAGGCGGGTGTGGTATGTCACAGAAAAATGGTTTGATCCCAAAGTGAAAATGCATTTTGACAGTCTTGAGCCGTCTCATCCGGTACAGACAGTATTTGGCGATTGTAACCGGAACTGGTGTTATTTGGCACAGTTGATGGAAGCAGCGCCCTGGAAAACCCCGCAGATTTTTGGAGATGATATGGCCTTTTGGGGCGAGGATGTTGTGTCGGTAACGCCTGATGCCGTCAATACTCATCTATGGTGGCGGCTCGATAGCATACCTGCGCTGGATTATTCAATGAGCCTGCAATTGCTCGATGAGTCCGGAACACTCATTGCCCAAACGGATGGTGCAGTCCAGCATTATGGCAGCCAGACTGTCCAAACTTCTCAGATGGAGCCGGGTAAAATTTACATCGATTATCGCTCTATCGCTCTGCCTGCTGGAACACCGGGCGGACAATATCGGCTGGCACTTGTGGTCTACGATTGGCAAACTGGACAACGATTGGCCTTACCCGATGGTTCTGACCAACTTCTGCTGGATGCGGTTACTGTGCCGTAATGGGTACAGAGAGTGCCTAAAATATAAGTCCACTTTGTGTAAAGTTGGTTGTATTGGGTCGTTATGGTCTGTGTTACCATAAGGACTGCTTGCATAGCCTACTGACAGAATTACAAAACCCACATGTCTTCCGAATTCATCGCCCATATTTCGTATAAGACCAACCACTCTAGCCCACTGCGTTTTATCCTATCTCATATTTTCCGCCATCCTCTTGTTGGAATCCTGATGATTATTGGTGCGTTTAGCAATGCCGCGCTGGCAGCGGCAGTACCCTATTTCATTGGTCTGGCGTTCAACGCAGTCATTCAGAATCAGGACATCCAGTACGTCGGCCTTATGACGCTGGGCGTAATCGCATCGCAGATTTTGCGCGGCGGGTTGCAGTTGATACGCAATTTCTCGTCGGAAATTTTTTCGCAGCGTATCGAACGGGATGTACGTGACGAACTGTATGCCAGCTTATTGGGCAAGAGCATGGCGTTTCATGACTCGCAGTCGGTTGGCGAAATTATGGCGCGTGTCACGAATGATGTGCGCGAACTCAATTTAATGATGAATCCCGGACTGAATCTGTTGGTGGGTTCCGCCTTTTTTCTGATTATGCCCCTGATTTCCGCCCCGGCCATTCACCCGGCGCTTCTCCTGACACCCGGTATCTTCGTCGTTTTGTACCTGATCACTCAATATCAATTCATTGTGGTGCTGAATCCTATCGCGCAGCAGGTTCGTTCCAGCTTTGGGCGGATGAATGCGCGTTTGGCAGAAACCATTGAAGGTTTGCAGGTGGTAAAAGGCGCAGCACGCGAGCGACAGGAGATTGAAGGGTTTACCAGTCTGGTCGATGAGGTTCGCGGTTATTTTGTCGAGCAAGGATACATTGAAGCGCGTTATTTACCGTTTTTGCTGCTGGGTCTGGTGACAGTCGGTGGTTTTATCCATGCTGCATATTTATACCAACTCGGTGTGGTTGACGCGGGTAAAATTGTTGCGTTCATGGGTCTCTTATTTCTTTTCCAGTTTCCGGTTAATTCATCGCTTCGTTCCCTATCGCAGGTTGCACTGGGTTATGCCAGTGCTGCACGTATCCTCGACATCATCACCACACAAACTGACCTCGATCAGAATGAAAAAGGCTATTCAGGTTCTCTTAAAGGCGCAATAACCTTCAAGAATGTCAGTTTTGGTTATACGGATGGACGAAACTCATTATTTGATGTCTCTTTTGACATTCAGCCGGGTCAGACTGTCGCAATTGTCGGGCAGACGGGTTCCGGAAAAAGTACGATCACCAAGCTCATGAATCGCGCCTATGATGCTGATTCGGGGCAGGTGTTGATTGATGGCGTGGATGTTCGTAATTGGAGTTTGGCCTCACTTCGTTCCCAGATCAGCATTATTGAACAGGACATTTTTCTGTTCAGCCGCTCAATTGCAGACAATATCCGTTTTGGCAAACAGGACGCGACGCAGGAAGAAGTCGAAGCGGTTGCGCGTAAGGCACAGGCACATGATTTTATCCTGAGCTTTCCTGAAGGTTACAACACTATTGTCGGTCAACGTGGGGTAACGCTGAGTGGTGGACAGCGGCAGCGTCTTGCCATCGCGCGCGCCTTTCTGGCTGACCCCCCGATTCTAATTCTGGACGATAGTACGAGTGCTATCGACAGCGCGACGGAAGACCGTATCCAACAGGCGATCTGGACAGCATCCAAAGGACGTACCACTATTTTGATTACCCATCGATTGTCACAAATTCGCTGGGCGGATCACATTATCGTACTGCGGCAAGGTCACGTAGTTGCGCAAGGCAAACATGAAGACTTGCTACAAACTTCGGATGCCTACCGACGAATTTTCGCGCGTTATGAAGAACCTGAGAATGACCAGAACACGCCATCTAAAACTTACTCTAACATATCTGCCCGATAGCGCGGGTTTATACAGTAATCGCTAAAGACCGAGGGTGATATGGGCTTTTTCAATACCCTGAATGAAGAATCATACGACAGGCAGTATACCGATAACTACCTGATGCTGCGGATTGCCAGTTATTTCCGCCATGAAACTCGCAGTCTGGTAATTATTGCTATAACGCTGATCGCCTTCTCGATAACCAGCGCTTTAATCCCGATCATGATTTCTGCTGGCGTGGATGCACTGGAGAATAATGAGGGCACGCCGACGCTGGTCTTGTTGATTGGGGCATTGGTTGTAACGGCAGTGGTTTACTATCTGGTCACATGGTATCGCCGCCGGGTTACTGCAAGGTTAATTGGCAATGGTATCAGCCAGATGCGTAAAGATGCTTTTGCTGCGGCAATCAATCGCGACCTTGCCTTTTACGATGACAATAAATCCGGCAAAATCGTCAGCCGTATCACCAGCGACACGCAGGAATTCGGTAATATCCTGACGATCTTCAGTGATATTTTCAGCCAGTTTATCGAACTCGGAATTCTGGCAGTTGTGTTGCTCAACCGCTCCTGGCAGCTTACCGTGATTCTGGTGTTGTGGATGCCCGTATTTGTAGGATTAGCGCTCGTCTTTCGCCATCTTTCGCGCGTGGTGGGACGACAAGGGTCACGCGCGATGGCGATTGTGAATGACAACATTCAGGAGAGCGTTGCAGGTATCAGTGTCGCCAAGAACTTTCGCCGGGAAGCGATGGTTTATAGTGAATTCGTGGCTGTCAACAACCAATCCTACACGATTAATTTGAAGCGCGGTTTTGTTCTCGCGCTGATTTTCCCGGTGTTGAATGCTACTGCCGGGTTTGGTACAGGCTCGGTGGTCTATTTCGGGGCGATGGCGGTCATCGGCGGGGCGATTAATGTCGGCTCATGGTATCTCTTTATTCAAAGTGTTGATCGTTTCTGGTTCCCGATTATCAACTTGTCCGGATTCTGGAGTCAGTTTCAACAGGGCTTGAGCGCGGCTGAACGCATTTTCGCACTGATTGACGCGGAAAATACCGTCAACCAGATTGATGAACAGCCCGTCAAATCATTACAGGGTCACATCGAATTTGATGATGTAGTTTTTGAATATAAGGCGGGAACCCCCGTTTTAGACCACTTCAATCTGGATATTAAGTCCGGCGAGAGTATTGCTTTTGTGGGGCATACCGGCGCTGGTAAGAGTACGCTTGCCAAGCTGATTGCCCGATTTTATGAGTTTCAGGGCGGACAAATCCGGGTTGATGGGCGCGATATTCGCACGTTCGATCTGGAATCATACCGCAGTAAGCTTGGTATTGTTTCACAGTCGCCGTTTTTGTTTAGCGGGACGATTGCGGACAATATTCGCTATAGCAAGCCGAACGCGACTGACGAGGAGATTCGGGCGATTGCCTACAGTATCGGTAATGGCGAATGGTTGGAAACACTGCCCAACGGACTGCAAACCGATGTTGGTGAACGCGGCGCACACTTGAGCATGGGACAGCGCCAATTGGTGAGTTTACTGCGCGTATTGCTTCAGCGTCCGGCAATTTTTGTGCTGGACGAGGCCACAGCCAGTATTGATCCCTTCACAGAGACGCAGATTCAGGAAGCGCTTGATTTGATTCTGGCGCAATCCACCTCAATATTGATTGCCCATCGTTTAAGTACCGTTCGCAGCGCAGACCGTATTATTGTGCTGCGTGAAGGTAAAATCATCGAACAGGGCAGTCATGCATCGCTGATGGATCAGGGTGGACATTATGCTGAACTCTATAACACCTATTTCCGTCACCAATCCCTGAGCTACATTGAAAATGCCCGGCAGTTGTTTGCCGAAGGGGCTTCCGCCGACTAGAATAACGCGCACGAACGGTATCTAACGACGGATAATTTCTTTGGCATTCTGGCGGCGTAATTTTGCGAACCCTCTTATACCCCTCCTGGGGGTATTTCTAATTCTGGCATTGATTTATGCGTGGGCGACCCCGCCGTTAGAAGCGTCGGACGAGTTGTGGCATTTTGGGCTGATTGATGCGATTGCGGATTCCGGTGAATTACCCGTACAGGCAGCAGGTATCAAAACCCCCTGGGAGCAGGAGGGCAGCCAGCCGCCTTTGTATTATCTGATTTCGGCAGTGCTGGTCAGGGGCATTGATCGAAGCGATTTCGATATAATGCGTCAGCCCAATCCCCATGCAATCGCAGGTGTTCCGGGAGCGGTTGGTAACAAAAACCTTGTGCTTCATGCGTCACCGCATCCATTTCCACAGGGCACAGCTTTAGCGGTTTACGTTCTGCGCTTGTTCAGTACCGCGCTTGGATGTATTACCGTAGCGACTGTTTATTTGAGTGCACAGGAGTTAGCGACTCTGCTGAAATCTGAGCAAGGCGATACCTTTGCGACAAGGTATATGCCCTTGTTTGCCGCCTCTTTGACAGCATTCAACCCCATGTTTCTTTTCATCACAGCTTCGGTCAATAACGATAATCTTGTTACAGCACTGAACACTGTAATCATCTGGCAGATACTGGTCATGCTGCGACAGGGCTTGTCGGCGCGGCGTAGTATCGGCATCGCAATCCTGCTGGCGCTCACATCATTGAGCAAATTGAGCGGGCTGGTACTCATGCCGATAGCGTTTTTAGCTGTGTTTTACATACTCTATAAGACATATCGATTCGAAAAACCTGAATTCAAAGCTGCTCTGCGAAAAAGTCTGACTTTTGCGCTTTTGGTCATTGGCGCGTGGTTGGTTATCGCAGCTTGGTGGTATCTGCGCAATCTGAATTTGTACGGGGAACTGTTCGGTACAGGCACAATGGCAATGGTTGCGGGTGTACGTGAAGGCACATTTACCCTACAGACCATGCTCGATGAATTTCAGGGATTTCGCTTCGGCTATTGGGGCGTATTTGGCGCATTCAACATCATGACCTTTCGCTGGTTTTATGATGTGATGGATGTTGTGGTGCTAATCGCCATTGCCGGAATAGTGGTGCATACATGGCGCAATCGTTTGAGTCATGATTACCTGGCGCGACTGGTATTGCTGGCCCTCATTGTTGGGGCTGGCATTATCGGCGTAATAAGCTGGACTGCGCAGACCTATGCTTCACAGGGTCGATTGTTATTTCCCTATATTGCTGCCATAAGCGCTTTACTGGCTGTTGGTATCGTGGAACTCATTGCCCGTATAGGCCGTGCGAGCATGTTGAGAAGCGTATTGCTGGTTTTTCCCGCTGTCTTCGCGTTTATGGTTCCCTTCGCCAGTATTGCCCCTCAATATGCCGCACCCATCGCCATTGATAAGTTGCCGGATACGGCGCAACAGGTTTACGCGCGATTTGGTGATGTGGCCTTGGTGGGGTATGAGACTCCCGATCAGCGTTATCTGCTGGGGGAGATGGTTCCTGTGACGGTTTACTGGCAGGTCATCGAACCCTCCAAGCAGGATTTAAGTCTTTACCTTCACGCGACATTGGATGACGGAACCGTTATTGGCAAGGTGGATAGTTATCCGGGTGCAGGACGATTGCAGACAACCCAGTGGCAGGCTGGCGCAATCTATGCGGATACGTATGCTATCCCACTTCATGATGATACAGGTGAAATTTCGCGGCTGCGCGTTCAGGTGGGTTGGTGGGATTATCATTCGGGCGAAGGTATTGCGTCTACAGACGAGCAGGGGAATCCATTACCGAGTGTGATGGTAGATGTGGGCGGTTTTGGCGCTCTGACGCAGAGCGAATTGCCTGAAGATTCTGTTTCAATCGATCCTGTGAGCTTTGGTGGAATGATTCGGTTGGTTGGTTATCAATTGGATGGTGATAATCTCACGCTAATTTGGGAATCAGACGGCAGGTTATCAACCAATGACACCGTGTTTGTTCAGGTGGTCGATGGGGACAATCAGGTTGTTGGGCAAGGTGATGCACCACCGTCACTGCCCACTCATTATTGGATGCGTGGCGAACGATTTCTGACGCGGCATACAATTGGGTATGCGAATCCGCCCATGCCCGGAGAGTATCGCCTGTTGGTTGGATGGTACAATCCTGTTGATTTTGCGCGCCTGAGTGTGAATGCACCCGATAATGCTTACCTGCTTATGCAGCTTACTTTCCCACGCTGAGCTTGACATCCGTAACTCAGCTAACAAGGTTAGAATAGTCGAACTTTTGTTCTGTTCTATTTGTGCTAAAATGTAACCATATGATGATACTGGGGTAGCCACAATAAACGGTGGACAGAAAATTGAAACGAATTTTTATCTCAAAGTCCTCTGCGTCTCTGCGTGATCTTTGCGGTTTGTTTTCTGGTTTTTACGGTATCACCAGCTATTGTTGTCCTACCATGGCAATAACTGGCTGCAAATAGCAGCAAATGGCGGTTGGTATGGTCGTCAAACAAGCTAAAGACTATCTGCCATCGCAGCAGCAGCAAACATTTCAAGGCGAGTTTTCTCTGGCGGGAGCGCGGCAGAAATGGTAGATTGTTTGACCGCTGTTAATAATATTGGGACAATGGGCGACTGTAGTTCCGCCACCGCCGCCACCGCCGCCATTCGCCATACAGTCTCCCTCAAATTCGACTTTTCCAGGGAAAAATAAATGCCATTAATTCCGCCATCAATCGCCATTCAGGTATGTAAATAAACGTGTAATCTTGTCATAATAAGTTTGTGCTACCCTGATGCCATGTCAAAATTACAAACGATCTACATTGTTGACGATGAAGTCACGATACGCGAAGTTGTACGGCGCTACCTCGAATTGGATGGATTTAACGTGGTAGAGGCGGAAGACGGTTCACGTGCCTTGTCACTCCTTCACGAAAAACCGGCTGATTTGATTCTGCTGGATATCATGCTGCCGGGAATTGACGGTTTTACTATCGCACGCTCAGTTCAGAATGCCCCTGAATATGCGGGTGAGTACGGGAAAATCCCGATCATTATGCTGACCTCGCGAGGGAGTGAGGGTGATCGGCTGGCAGGGTTCGAACTGGGTGTGGATGATTATGTCGTCAAACCTTTCAGTCCTCGCGAACTGGTAGCGCGGGTGAAAGCTGTTTTACGCCGCAGCATCCCGCTGAATGAACCAACTGAAACACCCCTGGTATTCCCGCATTTGCATATTGATCCACTTCGACGAGTAGTTACAGTGGACGAAAAGCCCATCACACTGACAGCGAAAGAATTTGACCTGTTATGGCTGTTCGCGCGTCACCCGCAGCAGGTTTTCACCCGTGAACAACTCTTAAATCAGGTTTGGGGATACGAATTTTATGGGGATGAGAGCACCGTGACAGTTCATATCCGGCGTTTGAGAGAAAAAATAGAACCCGACCCTGCACATCCGATTTTTATTCAGACGGTGTGGGGAGTGGGGTATAAGTTTGAGCCATGAAGCGTATTTCGCTGTTTTTGCAGTTGGTTGTAGCGGTCTTACTTGGCTGTCTCATGGCGATTCTGGTGGTCATCTCGACTCTTAGTCCGCCAGAAGAAGATATCAAGCAGCTCTTTTTATTCATGTTCCTGACCGGGATGCTAACGGTAAGTGCGGCCTATATTCTCTACCGCTGGCAGGTATTACAACGATTTCTGAGTCTCCGTTGGTCATTATTTAGCATTATCGCGCTGACAATATTGGTTGTGTTTGTCAATGTATGGATCATCGCAAGGATGATGTATATCAGCGAACATGATCTGGTGCTGACAACAGCCTTACTGGTATTTGGTGGTGTTATCGCGGCAGTTTCTGCTCTTTTTGTTGCTCGTACCTTGCGCGAACGGATTTACGATCTTTCTGCCGGAATTCGCGCACTGACGCATGGCGATCTCAAAGCACGACTGATTGTTTCAGGAAACGACGAGTTGGCGGACTTAGCGGATAAGTTCAATGATATGGCTGCTACACTACAGGAACTCGATCATCAAAAGCAGCAGTTGGAACAGACACGGCGTGATTTGATCGCCTGGGTATCGCATGATTTGCGAACACCTCTGGCGGCGATGCGTGCGATGAACGAAGCTATGCTGGATGGTGTAGTGAATGACCCGGATACGGTGCGACGTTATCAGGAAAACATCGAGAGTGAAATTCAACATTTGAGTTGGTTGATTGACGACTTATTTGAATTGGCTCAGTTGGACACGGGGCGGCTGAAGTTAAATTTACAGATGGCATCGTTGCATGATTTGGTATCGGATACACTTAGCGGCATGAATGCGCGTGCCGCACAGCAGGGTATTCAGCTTACTGCCAGTGTAGATACTGATATAGACACTATTTATGCAGCACCAGATAAGATTCAGCGTGTGTTGTCCAATCTACTGGATAATGCCCTGCAATATACTCCATCGAATGGGCGTGTGACCTTACATGCGCGGCGTACCTCCACATGTTTGGAAATCAGTGTTCATAATACCGGTTCGTATATTGCGCCTGCTGATTTACCGCATGTTTTTGACAGCTTTTACCGTGGTGAACAATCTCGCAGCAAGGCCGATCACCGTCGGCGTGGTACGGGTTTGGGGTTGGCAATTGCGCGTGGGCTGGTTGAGGCACACAGTGGATCAATCCGTGTTGAAAGCCAACCCGAACGTGGGACTACATTCGCTTTTACGCTTCCCATTCACCAATCTGTTTCGTAATTTCTCTGTAAGAAGTAACGGTTAAAGTGGGTTTATTCGCGCGAATAAACCCACTTTGATTTGACTATTTAAAGGAGAATGAACATGCGTATCACCTTCACCCGTTTGGCTGTCTTTGCCCTGGTGGTTGTCCTCATTGCTGGATTCGGCGCAAGCCGTTCAGTGTTGGCTCAAGACGCAATGGCTGCAAAAGTTACCTGCGACTCTGACCTGATTCTGAGCTTATATATCGCTGAATATCATTTCGATTTCGCCGCGGTTGAAGATAAGCTGATGGCGGCTGATAGCAGCGGCGCGATGATGACGACTCTGGATTTGGCCTCCTATGATAAGGGACAGTTTGCACCGTTGTTTGACGCGATGATGGCGAACATGGATTCGTCGATGAGCACAGGTATGCTGGACGATGCGACCATGACAGGCGTGGTGACTGCCATGAGCATGGATCAGGCGATGATGGAAACGACTCCTGAGGCTATGGACGGTGCGATGATGACCGAACTTGCTCCGGCGACGATTACAGGCGAAGCACCTGAATGTACCGCTCTGCGTGATGAATTACGTCATTTTTACACGGCACTGGCGAATTCCAGCGCCATGATGTCAGAGTCGAAGTAATCGACTGAGGCATGAGGAGTGAGGTTGGGAATGGTGATCCCGAACCCCACTTTCGTATAGGCTTGAGCGCCCATATACTGGGCGCTCATTTAATACGTTACTCTAGTTCCACTGCCAGCGCAACTGCTTCTGCGCCACCGAGGCAGAGTGCCGCTAATCCACGTTTGAGTCCACGATCTTGCAGCGCATGAATCAGTGTTACCAGAACACGAGCGCCGCTGGCTCCTAACGGATGCCCTAAAGCAATTGCGCCACCATTGACATTCAGTTTCTCAATCGGCAAATGATAGCCATCGCGTTCCAAACCAACTTTGTCTGCAAGCACCTGTGCGGCGAAGGCTTCGTTGAACTCGAACAGATCGACATCTTCCATTTTCCAGCCTGCTTTTTGCAGCGCGATGGGGACTGCTTTGACTGGCGCATAAAAAATCCAGGCGGGTTCGACAGCGGCCTGTCCGTAACCGACGATTCGAGCTATGGGCTTATGTCCCTGTTTTTCGGCATATTCGCGGCTGCTGACAACCAGTGCCGCTGCGCCATCGTTCATTCCGGGAGCATTTCCGGCAGTGACAGCGCCATCTTTTTCGAAGGCGGGAGGCAGTTTAGCCAGTGCTTCCAGGGTTGTGTCGCGGCGAATGGGTTCGTCCTGCTCGATTACAGTATCGCCTTTGCGCGATTTGATGACCACAGGAACAATTTCGGTTTTGAAGCGTCCTTTATCGGTAGCATCAGCCGCAAGTTGGTGACTGCGAAGGGCAAATTCGTCCATTTCCTGTCGGGTTACTTCAAACTGCTTGCCGATAAATTCGGCGGCGTTACCCATGCCCCAATCACATAGCGAACACCACAGGCCGTCACTTTGGAGCGAGTCGCGCAGTTTCACTTCGCCAAATTTATTGCCCTGACGAATTGAGTCGTTCAGATAAGGTGCCCTGCTCATGCTTTCGACACCACCTGCAATAAACAAGTCCCCATCATCTGCTTTGATGGCACTGGAGGCCAGCATCACCGCTTTTAGGCCGCTGCCACAGACTTTGTTGATGCTTACGCCACCAACACGGTCTGGGATGCCAGCGCCAATACTGATCTGGCGGGGTAATGCCTGACCGACACCAGCACCAATTACATTGCCTAAAAATACTTCGTCAATGTGTTCGGTGTTAATGGCGCTGCGTTCGACAGCGACTTTGACAGCGATCTGACCGAGTTCAGCAGCCGTTAGGGAGGCTAATCCACCTAAGAATTTGCCTTGTGGTGTGCGGGCGCTACTCAGGATAACGGCTTCACGTGCATGTTTGTCATTTGTCATGTTTTGGGAGTGTCCTCATATGGATAAAGTTCCTGCCAGATGGTTTTTAGTTCCTGATGCGTGTTTTCGATGGTATCTGGGATGACACGGGTGTTGCCGATAGCTGTCATGAAGTTCGCATCACCGGGCCAACGCGGCACAATGTGGAAGTGATAATGTTCAGCTATACCAGCTCCAGCAGCTTGTCCCAGATTTACGCCCAGATTAAATGCTGGTGGATTATAAGCCTTACGCAAAACGGCTAGGGTGCGGTTTACCGTAAGCATCAAATCAGTCAGCATTTCCCCGGTCATGGTTTCCTGTGTTTGCAGGTGTTCATAGGGGATGACCATCATGTGACCGTTGTTGTAAGGGTAGATATTGAGGGTTACAAAGACATATTTGGAATAAGCGATTACGGGATTGGGTGCATGTTCTGTTGCGGCGAGTTGGCAAAAGACACAACCTTCAACGGGCTTTTTTTCGCCACGAATGTAGGCCATGCGCCAGGGGGTATATAAGTGATCCATGAAGCGATTCCATCTGTTGTTAAGCTAATTTGATTATAGGTTTAGATATAGGGCTGACACAAGACGACATGAGTCCATAGGTGGAATTTAGAGTTGGTTGGAAAACGATAACCTGTAAAACAGGTAGGAACAGGTGATATTACAAGGTAAATTACGGTGTTGTACGGGGAAAATTGGTTTATTGAGATGCAGTATCATTGTAAGTGGTTATGAGTAAGTTGGGAATGTGTTAAAATCGGCGGTTTGTGAACAAAGAGATGGATTAAAGTGGACACAACATGGCGTGTCCTCACTTCATAATCAAACGTATGGAATTAACACTAGAAAAGATTCAATCGAAATTGCCAGAATATCACGTTCATTTTTATGAGCGTGTGGGCAGCACCAATGATGTGGCAATGGGCATGTTGGCGAGTAATGGCAGAGGTCGTAGTGATCGCATTCAAGCCGTTTTTATCGCAAATGAGCAGCATAAAGGAAAAGGGCGTTTAGGTCGGACATGGTATACACCGCCGGGGACAGCGCTAATCGTCTCGATTATTTTACCGCTGCGTGACACTAATTTGTTGTCACGCATCACGATGCTTGGCGCGGTTGCGATTGCTGAAATGGCTGAGAATCTGCGAGGGCAACAATCCAGTATGCCTACGGTGGGGATCAAGTGGCCTAATGATGTGCAGATCAGTGGTAAAAAGGTTTCAGGCGTGTTGAGCGAAGCCTACTGGAAACCTGAGCAAGGACAGCAGCAATTGAGTGGTGTTGTGCTGGGGATGGGTGTGAATGTGCGGACGGATTTTACCGGAACAGAATTGGCTGAAACCGCCATTAGCATTGAACCCGCATTGGGCAAATCCTTAGATCGCCTAGAACTGCTGGTTGATCTGGTAGAGCGGATAGATAATTGGTATCGGAAGATTGGGACAGTAGAATTGTTCGAAGCGTGGAAAAGTCGTTTAAATATGCTGGGGAAAATGGTCAC
>JBGAGR010000099.1:0-24194 GCA_044226645.1 Aggregatilineales bacterium | reverse complement strand
TCAGGCACGCACTACACCTAAGAAGCCAGCCGCATTGACCCCAGCCGCATCGGTTCAGCCAGCCGCCAAACCCGCCGCCGCAGCGGTATTAACTGCCACACCTGCCCAGCCAGCAGGACAGCCGGGTGAAGCAGCCCCTTCTGCGATGCAGGATATTCTCTCCAGCGTTTTTTCGGATGAGGATAATTCCGAGCGTCAGGCGGCGCTCATGCGGGGTATGAGCGATGTCGATATGAATGATCTGCTGACCTTAACGCAGCAGGTGGTTGTCCAACTACACGGCGGTAAAACCGTAACCGTCGTTTCGGACAAGGAGTTACAGTGAAATGGTATTACGATCACCGGATGAGATTCGCAAAGTTACCCGCGAACTCGGTAATGAAATTTTACGTGAGCAGCTTGAGCAAAAACCGGATATGGAGTTCAGGCTGTATCCTGATCTGGACACAAATCAGCCCGTCTGGCGGCTGCGTTTTGACCTGACCTACAATTCACCTGTACAGGGCGGCATCGATCTGAATGGCGAAGTGGTGCTGGGGCGCGATCAGGAAGTGCCGGGATTTGCCGATATTTGCAACGCCGCCAATGCAGAACAGCTTGGCGTTTCCCGCCGTCATGCGCTGCTGCGTCCCACCGAAAGCAAACTCTATCTGCTCGACCTGGGCAGCACCAACGGCACATCCATCAACGGGCATTCCATCGGCGTGAACATGCCTTACAGCCTGTCGAATGGCGATGTGGTTCGCCTGGGACGGATGGAATTTACCATCAGCATCCTCAAGCATCCGGAACACACCGCCGCGCATAACGATAAGGCTGATTTATTCGACATTCTCCCGACTATTTCCCGCTGCATCACGGCACAGCTTGAATTGAAGGAAGTCCTCAAGCAAACGCTGGCGATGGCGATGACCTATACACCATCCGATGAAGTTTCCATCTGGCTGGTGGATGAACACAGCGGTGAATTATTTCTGGAGGCCGCTCAGGGTATGGATGGCGAACAGGTGCAGCGTCTCCCGGTGGCGGATACGCTGGCGGGGCAGGTCATCCGACAGGGAAAACCAATCTGCGTCAACCGCACACCGGACGGCAGCCCCATCAAAATCAAGACGGGCTATCTGGTGGAGGCGGTCATCTATGTGCCGCTTACATTGGGCGGCGCGACCTTCGGCGTACTATCCGCCGCGCACCGCGAAAGAGGCAAAATATTCTCGCGCCAGGACGAGAAAATGATGAACGCCATCGCCAATATCACAGCGGTAGCCGTTCAGAATGCCCGTGTGCATCAGTCAACCGCGCGGGCATTGGACAGCCGCACCAAAGTGCTGACGGCGATTAATTATGCCCTGTCGAATAACCTCAAAAATCAGGTTCGCTCGACGATAGGGAATGCCGGGTTGCTGCAAAGTGATGAAGCCCTCAGTCCCGATCAATTGGATATTACCGGAGAAATCCTCGAAACAGGCGACGCGATGATCGGCCTGATTCGTCAATTGAATGATGCCGTCAGCCTGACCGAGGATCACAGTATTCAACATCTCCCGTTCGATCTGGCGGATGTTGTCTCGCGCGTGGTCGAGGATTTGTATCTTTTTGCTGCTGAAAAATCAACCACGATGGATTTTCAGGTGATGGGCACAACTTATTTGATTCAGGGCGATACGGGCTACATGTATCGCGCGGTGCTGAATCTGGTCGATAACGCTATTCGCTATTCACCGAATGGTTCGCAAATCTCGCTCATGCTGATGTATGGGCATCAGGAAATCATCCTGCGGGTGCGGGACAGCGGCCCCGGCATAGCGGAAAATGACCTGCCCTTCCTGTTCGAGCGTTACGTGCGCGGGGAAAATTCGACAGGCATCGGGTTAGGACTGCATCTGGTCTATACGGCGGTGGAAGCTCATCAGGGAACGATTACCGTCTGTAATGCAGACGATCACGGCGCAGAGTTCACCATCACACTGCCCGGAAAACTGCGCATCGACTAACCTCACAGGGGATATAGAGAATATGGCGCTCGTACTTGCTTTTGCTGGACTGCTGATCGGATGGCTGCTCAATATGGCCTCCGATTATCTGCCGCTTCATGGGGATGTCCCTGAAGCGAAGCGCCTGCCCTATCCCGCGACATTCGCTTTGTTGAGCGGAAAACGCGCGCGAATCTCTTCTTTCGGCCTTCATCTGACGGCTGAACTACTGACGATGCTGGCGTTCGGCTGGTTGGGGATACGCTTCGGCCTGAGCGGAACTTTTTTCATTCTGGCGGCTGGTTTCGCGCTGTTTCTGCTGATCGCGCTCATCGACTGGAAGTACCGCCTGATTTTAAACAGCGTGACCTATCCCGCTATCATCGCCGTCCTGGGACTGCAAGCGCTGGTGCTGCATAATGATATACGCAGCATCATCGTGGGCGGGATGCTGGCGTTCGGCGTGTTTTACATGGTGTTCATGCTCAAGCCGGGTCAACTGGGCGGCGGCGATGTCAAATTGGCGGGTTTAATCGGCCTGACATTTGGTTTCCCACAGGTGTTAGGGGCGCTGCTGGTTGGCGCGGGGGTCGGTGGTGCGGCTGCCGGGTATCTGCTGCTCCGAAGCGCCGGACGACAGCATCGCATTCCCTACGCGCCTTTTCTGTGCTTTGGCGCTATTGCTATCCTGCTGTATTATTCTCTACAAAGCACGTTGTAGCACAGGTAAAGCATGGCCTTTCCAAACAACACCCCCGATACTGAAGAAGAGGATGCATCGTCAGAGCGCAGTGGCTCCCGTCTGACCATATGGCTGGTCATTCTGGGACTCGGTTTGTTATTTCTGCCGCTTTACCTGATCGCGAACACCATTCGGGAAAGCAGTGTCAGTCTGCAAGCGGATCTCGACAGTGTTCAGGCCACGCTGGCCTATACTCCGCCGCCGAATCCCTCAGCGGAAGCGCTCGTCAGCACATTAGGAGCGGTACAGCGGCAGAACGCCTTGCTGAACAGCCTGCAATCGACCCTCGTCGCGCTGCACATCGACTGGCCCGCTGTGATGGCGGTCATCGGTAATTACGATGCCGCACATATGACCCTCACGGCAGTCACCCAAACCACAACCGGGGTCACTATCGCGGGACAAGCCGATACACAGGGTATCATCGCAAATTATGCAGACATGCTGCGTCAGTCCGGTTTATTTGAGCAGGTTTCGATTGGCTCGATCACCGTCCAGAATATACCAACGGCTACGCCAACCAAGACTCCCACTCCCCTACCGGATAGTACGACCACTCCCGAACCCGTCGTGACGCAGGCCGTACAATCGGTTGATATTTTTCAGATCACGGCAACCATCAAATCACAAACGGAATAAGCGCATTATGGAAGAAGAATCAGGTCAGCCTATACTGGGGCGCATCGTTGCCCTGCTCCCGATTGTGATGATCGGAATGCTCATCATGGGCATGGTTTTATTTGTCGTGACATCGGTTGTCCCCCGCTGGCGTGAATACGAAGCGATCAATCAGGATCTGGAAACGGCAAAGCAAACCTTAGCCGCGCAAACCATCGATGACCCCGCACAGGAATTGATGATTTTGCAGCATCGCATCGACAATGCCCATGACGACCTGAAAAACGCGGCGGTGAAATTCCTCTCTACCGATCAGGCTGAAAATATTCTGAATAATCTGTATGGCTATGCCCGTGAGAGTGGGGTGCAGATTACCAGTTTGCAGGCGCAGCAGCCCAGTCAGGCCGCGGCAGCTTCCAGTTCGAAACCGAATACCAAACAGAATCAAACGCCTGCGGTGACGGTGAACCCCTACGTCGTACAGGCTTTTCGACTGCGTGTAGATGGTGATCTGCCGCTCTTAATGGGATTTGTCGCCCGTATCCGGGAAGCCTCGGTAGCGGGTATCGTGATCCTGAATCTGGATTTACATGAGGGAGAGACAGCAGACACCCTGATTATGGATATACTGCTGTACAGCTCGGAATTTTCTTCCGGCGAATCCTATATCGATCTGCCACAGGTCAAAATCCCGGCGGTTTTGCTCCCTGCTCCGGCGGAAGGCAATCAGCAAACAGCGGTTGCAGCCGGTGGACAAAACGATGGACAAACGCCGGACGCTACGCTGGAAGCAGTACCTGCGCTGCCAACTGAACCACCCCTCGCCCTGCTTTTGAGTGATACGCTCGACACTGGTGATTTAAGTCATTGGAATCTGGGGGCAGGCTGGCATCTGGCTGGCATTAGTGGCGGTCAGGTTTTAGAAGTCAATGACAGTCCGGGTGACTTAACACTGGTCTACAACACGCTGAATGATGCTGCTGTTCAGCTTCAGGTATGGTTGGAAGCCAATGGCATCCGGCTGAGTCTGCGCCAGAGCGCGGCGGGGCGTTATAGTGTGACGCTGGACTCGCTAGGATTGGTCGCGCTCTATCGTGATGGCAATCTGGTGCAATCCGCCGTTACCGGCCCATCCGGTGTGGCACGCTGGCGAACCTTACGGATTTCCGCTGTTCAGGGTCTTATCCGTGTTTCGGTTGATGGTGTTGAGATGATTCATGTGCAGGATGATGTTGAACTGCCACCGGGGAGCGTTTCGATAGCAATGACGGGAACGGGGACGTTACAGGTCGATAACATCGAGCTGTGGGGGCTTGATACAAGCGCTGGATCGTGAGTTATCCATAATCCCCTCCCTCGCTGTAAATCAACTTTTGCATAGTTTTCGGGTTATCTGGTTTGCAAGAGACTGCCCCTTTTTAATTCAATTCCCCCTAGCTGTAAATTGACCTTTGCATAACCATTTTGAGGTGAAATTTACCCTTTTTCGCTTGAACTGGATTTTACAAGGGCTACTCGAAAATGGTATTGCAAAGGAAACGACCCGAATATAAGAAATTTTGAAATGGCCTAAACAGTGCAAAGAAATCTGAGCCGCGATCAGTACTCAACCCTACATGCCCTTCCGAGCAGAGAATGAAGGGTATGTAGGGTATGAACGGTATGAAGGGTTTTAGGCAGATTCCTGAATTGCAACGACATCATAACGCCGCATCATGTCCATCACCTCACTAGGTTGTACGGCATACACCATGCCATCCACCGCCCGTTTGCGACGAGCATCATCCAATAGGTGCAGCCGTTTCAGGATGTGACCAATCCATTGTGTATCACCGAGTTTTTCTGCTGGTTGTGCCAACAGCTTCGCCACCTGCTCACGCAGAACTGCCGACTTGATCCACACGATTTCGGTTTGCCCGCGCGTGAGAATTTCGAGGGCTTGGAGAACAGCTTCCTCACGATCACTAAGCGCTTTTCCCTCACTAACCTGTTCGTCACTCTCCGCAGCTTTGACAATGGCTTCTAGCAATCCCCCAAGCTGGCTAGTTGTCAGGAGCGACGGAAATAAATAGGCGATATATTCTCAACTACTCCGCAGCATGTGAAGGAGGGGAAGACGAATGATATGCAATTTATTGATTGAGCAGGGTGCATCCCGAACCCCCTACAAAACATACTATAATCCGCTGTAATGTCCTGTTTTAAAATCAATTTTTGGGATGATGATTACTCAAAATTGAAGTTACAATAGCATGATGTAGAATTATTCATATTAGGAACAATATGCACACTTATATCGGGGAGCTGATTCAGTCACGTGAACTGCTTTACCGCTGGACACGGCGCGAATTCGGAGTGCGTTACAGCCAATCTATTTTAGGAGCGGCCTGGTCTATTCTTCAACCGCTGGCACTGATGATTATTTTCAGTGTTGTATTCTCCGTATTCATTCAGGTACCGACGAATGGCATACCCTATCCAGTTTTTGCATACAGCGCCCTGCTGCCCTGGACACTGTTCGCTAATGCCCTGAGTTTTGCCATTCCCAGCCTTGTTGGCAATTTTAATCTCGTCAGCAAAATCTATTTCCCGCGCGAAATTCTCCCACTCGCCGCCATTCTGGTGAGCTTTATTGATTTTCTCATCGCGGCAATCGTTTTTGTTTTGCTGCTGTGGTACTACCATATTCCTTTAACACTGACCGCCTTGCTTCTGCCTCTCGTTATCCTGGTGCAGATGATACTGATTTTTGCCATTACATTGTTGGCAGCGGCTTTCAACGTTTTTTACCGGGATGTGCGCTTTCTCATTCCCCTTTTCCTGCAAATCTGGATGTATCTGTGTCCGATTATCTACCCGATTGAAATTGTTCCAGTCCGTTTCCGTGCTTTGTATTTCATGAATCCGCTTGCAACCTTAATTGACACTTACCGGCGGCTGATTTTCTTCAATCAACTGCCTGACTGGCCTTATTTCATCCTGGCAACGGCGCTTTCACTGCTGCTGCTGATCCTGGGCTATCGTTATTTTAAGCGGTCAGAAACGCAGTTCGCGGATTTGATTTAAGACTTTCATGTCTTTTCCAACAAATGCTTCCTATACTTTTACTTTTTCTCTGGTCGTGCTATGCCAACAGTAATCCGGTTTGAGGGTGTATCCAAGTATTATCGACTCGGTCAGACCCAAACCAGCCTGCGCGAAAAACTCGCCAGTCTGGGCAGCCGTGTGCTGCGCCGCCCATCCGCATCGGACAGTGAACTCTTTTATGCGTTGAATAATGTCAGCTTCGAGGTTCACGAAGGGGACATTCTAGGCGTAATTGGTCATAATGGTGCAGGGAAAAGCACCATTCTGAAACTGCTCTCGCGGGTAACTTTTCCATCGTCAGGACGCATTCAAACTACGGGACGAATGGCGGCGCTGATCGAATTAGGTGCGGGGTTTCACCCTGATCTTTCCGGACGCGAAAACATCTTTCTGAACGGTGCGATTCTCGGCCTGAAGGAACGCGAAATTCGTGCACAGTTTGATGCGATGGTTGCTTTCGCCGGGTTGGAAAAATTCATCGATACTCCGGTCAAACGCTACTCATCGGGTATGTATGTGCGCTTGGCCTTTGCAGTAGCCGCGCACATCAAAGCAGATATTTTGCTGGTCGATGAAGTGCTTTCAGTGGGTGATACGGCTTTCCAGCAAAAATGCCTGGATAAAATGCGTGATCTGCACCGGAATGGCGCGACGATAGTCTTCATCTCCCATAGCATGTGGACCGTGCAAACTTTCTGTAACCGAGCACTACTGCTGCGGCATGGTCAGGTCGAGGCGTCTGGCAGTCCTGAAGAAGTTATTGATATATACCGCCAATACGAGCGCGAGGATTTGTTAGCTGTCAATGCTCCCAAACAAGTCATTGAAGAAATCGAAATTGACGCTGTGCCAGAAACAACGCTGGTTAAAATCGATATTCTGAACGTATATGCTCAGGCACAGCAAGCCTTTGAGTTTCATGACAGACTGATCGTCCGTGCGCATTATCATGCACCGCGCCGTATTGAAGCACCTGTCTTTTTCATCCGCCTCACCCGCGCCGATGGGCTGGTGTGCTGCGCGATTAACAATCGAAATGCGCCTGTTTCTAACGCGGCCTGGATTGAAAATGATGGGTTCTTTGAGGCAACTATCGGCCCACTACCACTTGTACCGGATATTTACAGTGTTGAGGTGCTGATCGTTGATCGCACCGAGCCAGTCGTTTATGCACACCGTTCGGGCGAAACCTTCCGAATCAAAGGCGAGCTTTCCGGTTCCGGTGAGTCGGGTGTATTTGCCCCCAATGTCGAATGGCACCCCTTACCAATACGAGAATCACAAGGGTGAGCGGCTATGCACATGCCGACTATGCCGCCGCACTAGCAGAGTTTGGCACACCGCGTTTACTCCCCACGAGCCAAAGCTGGATTCTGACCACGCCGATTGCTGGATTTTCATTGATGGATGCACGCGGCTGTTACCCGTTGTTTAGTGCCACCAACTGGGTGGGTTTAGGCAGCGATCTCAGTTCAATTGATGATCTGGTAAGTCTGGTGGTAGTTGCCGATCCATTTGGCGATTATACGGTTGAAACCTTACGGGATTGTTTTCCAGACCTATTGGTAAACTATAAAGAACACTACGTAATCGATCTGGAAAATCTCACTATCGCCCCACACCATGCCCGTAACATCCGTAAAGCACGGGTTGAAGTTGAGTTATGTCCGCAGCCAGAAATTTTCACAAACGACTGGCTTCGGCTGTATGCCAATCTGGTAAATCGACACGCCATACAAGGCATCGCGGCTTTCTCCCCCTCTTCCCTTTCCGCACAGCTACAAGTGCCCGGTATGGTGATGTTTCGGGCGGTGATGAACGCGGAAACAGTGGGGATTGTGCTGTGGTACAGTCAGGGAGATGTTGGTTACTACCATCTGGCGGCTTATACCGATGAGGGTTATCAAAACGGCGCTTCCTTCGCCCTCTTCGCCCAAGCGATTGCGTATTTCAAAACCCGTTTGCGCTGGCTCAATCTGGGAGCAGGAGCGGGTGTGACAAACGATGGCAGCGATGGCTTGACGCGCTTCAAAAGTGGCTGGGCCAGTGGAACCCGAACGGCCTACCTGTGCGGACGAATTTTTGACCATGCGGCTTATCAATCACTGGTGCAGAAGCGCCGTATTGTTGGTGAGGGCTTCTTTCCGCTTTATCGCAAAGGCGAAGTTCGATGAGCGATTTGAAATGTGTGATTGTCGCCTCAACAGGTGGCTCAGTTATGAATGTGCTGTTGGATAACGCCTTCTTCAAGCGCCAAATCTTTGCTGTGGTTTCAGATCGACCATGCGGGGCAATTGATAAAGCTGAAGCACACACCGTTCAAAATCTCGTAATACCGGAGCGGAAATCGACGCTGTTTTGCGACCAACTTTTGCAGTATTTACGGGATAACCAAATTGATTATGTGATTTCGTTTTTCACAAAGTTGTTTGTCGGTGAATTGGTTTCAGCTTATCGTGACCGCATTATCAACCTTCATCCGTCGTTACTTCCATCATTTAAGGGTCTGGATGGATTTGGAGATACGCTGCACTACGGCGCACGCTACATGGGCACAACTATCCATTTTATCGACGAGCAAATGGATGAAGGCAAAATCATTATGCAAACGATGTTTCCACTGGACGTAAACCAAACTGAAACGGCCTTGCGTCATCATATTTTTCAACAACAGTGCAAGTCACTGTTGCAAGTCATAAAATGGCTGAGTGAAAACCGTGTTTCTGTACGGGAGAATCGTGTTGTTGTGGCTGATGCGACATATGAAAATTATGAATTTTCTCCTAATTTAGATTTTGAGGATGCTGTAAGGCTAAAAGTATAGATTATCCAATTGTTGATAATTTTCGTTATGACTAGACCTATATGATAAACAAAACATTAGACACACTTGCTATTGCAGGGGGAATACCGACTTTCCCCGAACAACTCTATGTTGGCAGACCCAATATCGGCGACCGTGAGCGTCTATTAGAGCGCATCAATGATATGTTGGATCGCCGCTGGTTAACCAATCGTGGCCCCTATGTGCAGGAATTGGAACAGCGCATTGCAAATTTCCTGGGTGTTAAACACTGTATTGCGATGTGCAACGCAACAGTGGCGCTCGAAATCGCCATCCGCGCGATGGGCATGAAAGGCGAAGTCATCGTACCTTCGATGACTTTTATCGCAACCGCTCATGCCCTGCAATGGCAGGAAATTACCCCAGTATTCTGTGACATTGATCCCATTACGCACAATCTTGATCCCAAACAGGTCGAGAAGATGATAACACCACGCACTACGGGGATTATTGGGGTGCATCTGTGGGGGCGACCTTGTGAGGTGGATGCGCTGGAGGAAATTGCCGAGCGGCGTAACCTCAAACTGCTGTTCGATGCGGCGCACGCTTTTGCCTGTTCATACAAAGGGCGCATGGTAGGGTCTTTTGGCGATGCAGAAGTGTTGAGTTTTCACGCCACCAAGTTTTTCAATTCGCTGGAAGGTGGCGCAGTCGTCACAAATGATGATGAACTGGCACAGCGTGTGCGACTCATGCAGAACTTTGGCTTCGAGGGATATGACAATGTGATTTACATCGGCACAAACGGCAAGATGAACGAGATGTCTGCTGCGATGGGTTTGACTTCTCTGGAGAGCCTGGACGAGTTTATCAATACCAATTACCGCAACTATAAGCACTATCAGGAAGAACTACACGGCATCCCGGGCATCACGCCTGTGGTCTATAACGAGTCTGAACGTAGCAATTACCAGTATATCGTGATGGAAGTTGATGAAGAAAAAACGGGTATCAGCCGCGACAATCTGGTGAAACTTTTGTGGGCGGAGAATGTGATCGCGCGCCGCTATTTTTACCCCGGATGCCATCGTATGGAACCGTATCGTTCATACTTTCCCCACGCTGGCCTGCTGCTGCCGGAAACGGAACGTATGGTCGAGCAGCTCATGTCACTGCCGACAGGAACCGCCGTCACATTGGACGATATAAGCGCAATATGCCAGATCATTCGGTTAGCGGTTGAACACAGTGCTGAAGTAGTTGCTCGCATGAATATGATCCCCGTACCCATCTGAGTTTTTGAAAGTAAGTGTAATGTCTGAAACAAAATTCCCGTTGGTTTCGGTGATTATCCCAACTTACAATCGCCCCAAACTGCTGCAAGAAACAATTGAAAGTGTGCTGGCGCAGACCTACCCCAATATCGAGGTGGTGGTGGTTGATGATGGGTCAACCGATGATACGCCGGAGATGCTTAAGCAGTATGAGGGACGTATTGTTAATGTTCGCAAACCAAATGAGGGCGGCACGGCGGCACGGAATACAGGTATCACGGCAGCACGCGGGGAATATCTGAATTTTCTCGATCATGATGATGTGTTCCTGCCAACCAAAATTGAACGGCAGATGGAAATCATGAACACCCGCCCGGAGGTAGGCTTGGTTCACTGCGGTTACTACCGGATGGACAAAGATGGGCGGTATATCGACATCGTGAACTTTCTCCCCGAAGGCGATGTTCGCCCGGTTATTGTGCTGGGCTGCTTCTGCTGGTCAGGCGCACCGCTGATCCGCCGTGAATGCATTGACAAAGTCGGTGTGTTTGATGAAACCGTGTGGAGTTCGGATGCCGATATGTGGCTGAAGATCGCTATCGCGGGCTATCACTTTGGCTGTGTACAGGAGCCTTTGGGCGGCTACCGGATTCTGGCTGACAGTTCAATGGCGGATGTTGAACGGACTGAACGAATGGACATGGCGATTCTGGATCGCGTGTTTGCCAATCCTACACTGCCACAGGAAGCGAAAGACAGCAAAGAAGCGGCTTATTTCAACCAGCGATTCTGGCTGGCCTGCCGTTACTATACGCTGGGTAAATGGGAAGATGCCCAACGCAATCTGCGCGTATCTCTCCAATTACGTCCTGCTCTATTGAACAAATGGGGCGAACTGCTGCAACTGTTCTGCACTAATGCGCTCGATCCGCGTGTCGGAAATCCCGTCGAATGGGTTGACAACGTTTTTGACCATCTGATCCCTGAAGTAGAAACACTGATCGGTGAGCAGCGGGGTTATCTGAAAAGCTGGGTGCTGACAGGGCTTTCCATGCGAAATTATGCTTATGGGCGTATAGAAGAAGCTAAACACCAATTCGCCGAAGCCATCGCTTTTAATCCTGCTCTGGTTGACAAAACGGATGAATTCTCACGCACACTGTCGGATTATGCGCTGCGTTTACCAGTTGTGCCGGGTGAATATGTAGATTGTGTGCTGACCAACTTGCCAACTGAAGGGGCGCATCTGGCGACGCTGCGGAATCATGTTTTCAGCGAGGTCAATATCGCTTCTGCTTTCCGGGATTACAAAATTGGTCATCTTGCCGAGGTTCCCCCTAAAGTGCTATCGGCAGTTCGCATCCGCCCGCTTTGGCTTAAAAATCGTGGGGTTTTATCCATCTTAGTGAAATCGCTGCCGGGTTGGTTCAGTGCACAGCGATTAGCTTCCAAGGCGGTTTAACAGATGCATAATCAACCCCTGGTTTCAGTTATCATTCCCACCTTCAACCGAGCGAAAATAATCCGACCTGCGTTGGAGAGTGTGCTGAAACAGACTTACCAAAACCTTGAAGTCATCGTAGTCGATGATGGCTCAACCGATAATATCGCTGAGGTAATCGCAGAATACGGCGAGCGAGTCCATTATCACCGACAGGAAAATCAGGGTGTCGAACGGGCGCGCAGCCGGGGTATCCGCATTTCAAAGGGTGTTTACCTGAATTTTCTGGATGACGACGATTTGATGTCGCCGGACAAAATTGAACGTCAGGTGGCGCTGTTTCAGGAACGTCCGGAACTCGGCATTGTCCACTGCTGCTATCATTACATCGACAAAGATGGCGATTTGATGGAAACCACCGGACGACTGCCCGAAGGCGATGTGCGCAAGCAGCTTGCCTGGGGGTGCTTTCCCTGGTCGGGGGGGCCGCTCGTCCGCCGTGAATGCCTGGAACTCATTGGGGAAGATGAACACCGCGATTGGTACGGTGATTGGGGGATGTGGTTAAGAGTCGCACTGGCGGGTTATCCCTTCGGCTGCATACAGGAGCCATTAGGATCGTATCGCATTGTCCCCGGCAGTATGACAGATGATAAAGTCGCCAATGCAGAGCGCCTCGTATTCCACATTTTGGATGAAATTTTTACGAAATATGAACTGCCGCAGGAAGCCCACGCTGAGAAAGACCAGATTTATGCGGGTTGGCATTTCTGGATAACCTGTCGCTATTATGTCGGCAGCTTTTGGGAAGAGGGCAAACGCAGCCTGACCAGTGTCCTCACCCGCCGCCCGGATTTGCTGGAAAAACCCGATGATCTGCTTCAGCTTTTTTACTGGGACGCGCTTAGTCCACGCGGACGAGTAGGCGACCCAATCAAGTTTATCAGCGGCGTTTTTGACCATCTGCCGGAAATTGCCGTACCCATCAGCACTTACCGTGATCGTTTCCTCAGCCGAATTTATACCGGGTTGGCGCTGCATGATTATGGCGCGAATCGGATTGATGCTGCCCGGCGGGAATTGGGTGAAGCGCTGACGCTTTATCCCGCGCTTCTTGAACAGCCTGATGATTTCCTGCGTTCCCTCTACGACTATGCCAGCAAAATGCGATTGGCATCTCCGCCTGATTATGTGAACACCGTGTTCCAGAATCTCCCTGCACAGGCAGAGACCCTTTTGCGCGTGAAGGGGCATATTCTGGGAGATGTGCATATTGCGCGTGCCTTTCAGGATTATGCGATGGGGCAGCGTCGAGAGGTTCCTGGGCGGGTACTGACAGCAATTTATAACCAGCCTACCTTACTCAAGAATCGCGGCGTTTTGTCTATCCTCGTCAAATCACTGCCAGCCCTTTTGAAGGCCTATTAGCCTTATGCCTGCGCTGGTTTCAGTCATTATCCCCACCTATAACCGATGGTCGTATTTGCAGACGACCATCGACAGTGTACTGGCACAGACCTATCCCAACGTCGAAATCATCGTTGTGAATGACGGTTCGACAGATGAGACCGCTGCTGGGCTGCGCAAGTACGGCAATCGTATTCATGTTATCCAGCAGGCCAATCAGGGTGGCACGGCTGCCCGTAACAGCGGGATGGCTGTGGCGACAGGAGATTACCTCACCTTCCTCGATCATGACGATTTGATGCTGCCGACCAAATTGGAACGCCAGATCGCGCTGCTTGAAACACATCCTGAAATCGGCGCGGCACACTGTCGCTGGCAGTATATTGACCCACAGGGGGATATCCTCGACAGGATTGGCCCTCTTCCGGAAGGCAATCTGTATAAGACGCTGGTTCTAGGCTGTTTTCTCTGGTCAGGCGCGCCGGTTGTTCGCCGTGAATATTTCCAACAAGTCGGTGGTTTTGATCCCGCCATCTGGAGTTCTGACTGGGATATGTGGCTGCGGCTGTCCAGGGCGGATTGTGTGTTCGGTTGCGTACAGGAAGTTCTGGGGGCATATCGTATTATGCCTGACAGCACCATGTCCGATGTGACGCGCACTGAAACGATGGATATACGCTTATTAGATAAAGCCTTTGCCGATCCACAGCAGGTTCCGCGCTCTATACTGGCAGTAAAAGATGAGGCTTATGCGATCTGGCGCTTCTGGCTCAGCCGCCGTTACTACGCGACTCATGCGCCGAAAGATGGCGAACGGAATTTGGCAGAAGCGCTGCGCATTTATCCTGACCTGCTGACCAATCGCGCTGATTTTCTGGAAACGCTGTGCAATGAGGCATTGGATGTCCGGGTAAGTGACCCATTTGCGTTTGTCGAGGCGATATTCAGTCATTTACCAGCAGCAGCAAAATCCCTTGAGCCTGAGCGTGAATTTGTGTTGAGTCAGGTGCGTATCGGGCTGGCCTTGCGGGCTTATGCTAAGGGCAACCTCGACTCTGGGCAAACCCATCTACAAGCGGCATTGGTTTTGCAGGCCGATCAAACTGAATATTTTGCTAAACGCTGCGCCGCGTATGCCATGCGACTGTCAGTGAAGCCAATAGATTTTGTACAAAGTGTGCTGGATCACCTACCCCCGGAAGCTGTATTTCTAAAAACACTGCGTTCGCGGTTAATGAGCGATGTAGCGATTGCCTGTGCCTTTGAGGCCTATTTCGCAGGACAACGTGGACGAGCGGGGCGACAAATTGTAACGGCTGCTCTCTGGCAGCCCTCCTGGTTAAAGAATAGGGGTGTCTTATCAGTGCTGGTGAAATCGCTGCCAGATATGATCCTGAACAGGGGATAACTATGCCGTGTATATCGGTTATTATCCCTACTTACAATCAGGGACGTTACATCGCTGAAACGATTGAAAGTGTTTTAGCGCAAACCCATCGTGAGCGCGAAATCATTGTGGTGGACGATGGCTCTACGGATGATACCCGCATTCGCCTCGCCACTTACACAAATCAGATTCAATACATTCATCAGACCAATAAAGGACTATCAGGCGCGCGCAATACGGGGTTTGCTGCATCTGGCGGGGATTATGTGCTGTTTCTGGACAGCGACGATTTGCTCCGTCCCGATGCACTCGAACACATGGCGCACGTTTTGGATCACACGCCGGATGATGGGTTGGTCTACTGCGCCTGGCAGCAAGTCAGTGCCGATGACAAATCGGTTTTGGGCGAAGTGCATCCCAACCAGGTCGGGCACGTATTAAAGCCGCTGCTGCTGCGGGAGTTTTTCTTTTTTGGCAGTTCGGCTCTCATCCGACGCAGCGTTTTGGAACAGGTTGGCGGGTTTGATGAGTCGTTACCCTGGGGCGATGACGCTGATATGTGGCTGCGAATTGGTTTGGCGGGTTGGTCGTTTGGCTATCTGGATGAGCCTGTCTTACAGTATCGTGTCCACAAGGCCAGTATGACCGCCAGTGTCAGCCCACGTCAGGTTGAAGGCTGGCAGGCCGGATTGAGAAAATTCTTTGCCACGCCTAACATCACGCCGGACTTACGCGCGCTGGAGAAACAGGCTTACGCCGTGCTGTATTTCGAAACGGCAGGCCGTTATTTTCGTACAGGCGAGGTTGAGGCTGGGCGAGAATTAGTGCTCCAGGCATTACAAGCCAATGGTATCCCCGATACGGATTGGTTCCTCAACTGGCTGGCTGGCACCGCGCTTGATCCCCGTACCGCAAATCCTGTCCAGTTCATTGAAGATGTATTCAATCATCTGCCACCAGAAGCCAATCAACTCCGTGGTTTACGCCGGAAAGCGCGTGGACGGTATCATACCGCAGCCGCCTTTTCTGCCTATCTTAGCCGGAATGCTGCCGCAGTCCGACAGCACACTATTCCAGCTTTGCTCAACGATCCTACAATTGTTTTTAATCGCGGGTTCATGAAAATCACATTCAGTGCCCTTTTATGGGGTTCAACCTGAATTATGACGTATACATTCCCATCCATCAGTGTAATTATTCCGGTCTACAATGGGGAACAAACACTGTCCCGCTGTTTGGAAAGCCTGCTTAACCAGAATTACCCCCGTGACTCTTATGAAATTATTGTGGTCGAAAATGGCTCAACAGACGCAACCACCGAAGTGGCCCAACGTTATCCGGTGCGTGTGCTGCATAATTCAGAACAAGGTCCCGCTTCCGCCCGTAATATGGGTATAGCCAATAGTCAGGCAGAAATTATTGCGTTCACCGATGCCGATTGCATCGCCCATGTCGATTGGCTGCGAGAATTGGTTCAACCTTACAGCGACCCTGAAGTCGGCGGTGTAGCAGGTGAAATCCTGGCATACGAACATGATGAGCGGAACATCACCGAGCGGTTTTCAGACGAATTTACACCGCTGCGGAATTTTACGAAAAGTGACAAAGACTTCCTGCCCTATCTGTTTACAGCCAACGCCTCTTATCGGCGCACTGTGCTTGTACAGTTGGGCGGTTTCAACGCAAGCCTGTTTACCGGAGAAGATGTCGATTTATCATGGCGCTTGCAGATCGAGACAAACCTGCATGTGTGCTACGTACCACAGGCCATTATCTATCATCACCATCGTTCGAGCAGGAGAAAATTAGCCCGTCAGTACAGACAATATGGTTTTGGCGAAATCATGCTGGATACCATGTATAAATCACAGCCCGGTTATCCACGTACACTGGCTTTCCAGTTGCGGCTTATTCTCAAACAAAGTTGGGCTTTACCTCGCTATCTCATCTCGATGGCAATCCGCCATTACCGCCGCCGGCGCGGACGTATCACCCTCTATCATGCCTCAATCCCCGTTATATTCTTCCTGATTGAAAGCAGCAATATTCTGGGTAAATTGGATGCGCTGGTCGTAACTCGCTTGATGACAAACGCCCATGCCCTTGACCAGAAAAAACTCGCGGGCTATATCCGTCGTTATTACTGACCAGTTCATCGCCGCCGATTCAGCCCACTTTGCAGCAACTTTTGTTCCCAACCCGTCGCGAACGATTGCCAAAAATCATTGACATGACAAACAGTTCCAGTAAACTCATGCTTGGATGTCTTCTGTTGGTTTTGGTTAACCGGAGAGCATACTAATTCTCTCCTCAGCAGGCATCTCCTTATCCCGAACTCACGTTATTTGAGAACAGCATTGCAAATTTAATGACTACCTCAGAGGGCGGTACGATGTTGTTGCTGAATACAAAACTCCATGTCCCATCTGTTCGTCCAGCACATGTTCAGCGGGTAGAGTTGATTCAGAAGCTGGATAAACTGCGAGAGTATAAACTCGCCTTGATCGTTGCGTCGGCAGGATATGGAAAAACATCACTGGTAAGCGAGTGGATCGCGCAGAGTCCACTGAAGGTGGCATGGTTTTCGATTGACGCGGGGGATAACGATCCAGTACGGTTTTGGGATTATGTTATCGCGGCGATCCAAACCGCGCATCCTGATATTGGGGAGCAGTCGCTCACGCTCCTACACGAACCGCAGCCACTGCCGATTGAAACGATTTTATCCACCCTCATCAACGAGCTTTCGACACGCTCTGATTTGCTGACGGTGGTGCTGGATGATTATCACATCATCGAATCCTCAGCCATCCATGATGGATTGGCGTTTCTGGTTGAGCATATGCCTTTGCAGATACGGCTTATCATAACCACCCGCACGGATCCCCCCTTGCCACTGGCACGAATGCGGGTTCGCAGCCAACTGCTCGAATTACGCAGCGCCGATTTGCGCTTCTCGCCACCGCAGATTGCCACCTTTTTTGCGGATGTCATGGGGCTGACTCTCACTACAGATGAGATAAAGGCGTTAGATACACGAGTCGAAGGCTGGATCGCTGGTTTGCAACTGGCGGGATTGGCCTTGCAGGGAAAGCGTGACACCGCTGAGTTCATTGCTTCGTTTGCAGGGGATCATCGCTACGTGCTGGATTATCTGGGGGATGAAATTCTTGACCGGCTGCCGGATGCCACACAGCAATTTTTGCTGCAAACCAGCATCCTTGAACGGCTTAATGCGGATCTCTGTGATACGGTCACGGGTGCAAGGGACAGTTATTCTGTGCTGGAACATCTGGAGCGTAATCACTTTTTCGTCGTCGCGCTGGATGATAAATGCCAATGGTATCGCTATCATCGCCTGTTTGCTGACTTTTTATATCACCGTCTGAAACTGAAGTATCCAGATCGTGTGAAAGGGCTGCATCAACGGGCTTCACTCTGGTTTGAGCGGAATGGATTCCAGGCAGAAGCCATCAGCCATGCGCTCGCAGCCCAGGACAATGAACGGGCGGCGGAATTGGTACAAGGCATTGCTGAACTGCTCATCTGGCGGCGCGCCGAACATAATACGCTGCTTGGCTGGTTGACTGCTTTACCGGACAGTGTTATTCAGATGTATCCGCGCCTCTATCTCTATCAAGCGTGGGTTTTACAATGGACAAACCAGTTGAGCGCAGCCGAACAGCGCATTCGTGATGCTGAAAATACAGTGAGTCATGCTGTCGGCAGTCCTGACCCGCTGATGGCGGGGATGCTGGCTGCTGTTCACAGCACACTGGCTGGGTTACAGCAGCAGTTTCCCGAAACACTCAGCTTATCCAGAAAAGCATTGGAATTACTGCCGGAAGAAGCGGTCAGTTGGCGTTGTATGGCGGCTATCAATCTAGGGGTGACCTGTGCCTATATTGGTGAGATTCACGAGGCGGTACAGGTCTTGTCGTATGCGATGGAGTTGAGTCAGGAAATCGGCAGCTCCTTCGCGATGTTATCCGCGTTTTGGCATCTTTCTTCACTTCAGACGGCACAGCTTACTTTAAGCGCTGCTGAAAAAACCTGTCAGCAACTGGAACAGGCTGCACACATACCGGGTTTACAGCGTTTCCCGACCAGTGGTTATGTTGCGCTGCTCCTGGGAGAAATCAGCATGGAGCGCAACGATCCTGAGGCAGCAGAGCGCTATTTGCTGGAAAGCGCCGAGCAGATTAACCCGGAAAGCTTTCCCCTGGCGCTGCTGCGAGCCTATGTCACTTTATCGCACCTCAAAACCCTTCAGGGTGACACGGAAGGGGCGGAGTATTATTGGCAGCTTGCCGAGCAGTTGGAACGGATGAGCAAGCTGCAAGGGCGCGCGACGTTGCTTTCGATCTCGCGGGCACGTCGCTGGTTAGAGCAAGGCAATCTTGAAGCTGTCGAAGGTTGGGCAGCGGAGAATCGGTTGGGACTCGACGATGAGTTTAGCTATCACCGCGAAGCTTACTACCTCATGCTGGCGCGGTTGTATCTTGCTAAAGGGAATATGGCTGACAAAGCGCTCTATCTATTAGCGCGTATGGTCAAACGAGCCGAAGACAGTCAACGGAATGGCAGCCTGATCCGTGCGCTTATTTTGCAGGCCGTCGCGTTCCATGCAGACAAGGACAACCAAAACGCGGTGGAATCGCTGGCGCGTGCATTGGTCTTGGCCGGAGCAGAACAACCACTGCGTGTTTTTGCCGATGAAGGGCAACTCATAGCCCCGCTGCTGGAAAAAGTCCTTGATATGCAGCGCAAAGGACAGCTTGCGCTTCCCATCTCATCCGAATATGTTGCCCGCTTGCTCACCACGATGGGAAAGAATACCCCATCTCCGGCACCTAAACGTCGTGCACAAGGACATCTGGCCGATGCGCTCAGTACGCGCGAATTGGAAGTGCTGCGTTTGCTGGCCGATGGTCTGGAAAGCGGCGAAATCGCAGAACGGCTGTATATCGCCGTTGATACGGCACGTACCCATATCAAGAACATTTACAGCAAACTGGATGTACACAGCCGCTGGGAAGCTATTAAACGCGCTGAAGCCTACAGTCTGCTATAAATACCCTACATAGGGTATGACACTACCCTACGCGAACAGATACCCTCAAATGAGATTGTTCAACTCGTTTTGTTTCCAATCTCAGGAGGTTCTGTCATGTCGCTCTCTTCAGGTTCTTCCTCAAAAGTTAATTCTACGCAGGTTAGTGAAGGTCATCACAGCGGCGCAGCGAGTGCAGTCGCGGAAATGGCTCAATCGTCACTCAGCAAACCCCGCCGCTTCCGCTGGCTGGTTCGAGTGGTCGTTTTTGTAATCGGCTTGATTCTGGCAGGAACGATTTACGAGTCGGTGGCAGAAGCTGCTGACATACAGGCTTATCCCCCACTCGGTCAAATGGTAGATGTAGGCGGCTATCGCTTGCACATCAACTGCACGGGTACTGGCAGTCCAACCGTAGTCATTGACGCTGGATTGGGCGGATGGTCTCTCACGTGGAATTCGATTCAAGAGGAAGTAGCAAAGACCACGCGAGTTTGCACCTATGATCGAGCAGGCATGGGATACAGCGAGGCCAGCCCACTGCCACGCACTGCCCAGCAGTTCGCCTCTGAACTCCATACCCTGCTTGAACGAGCCAATGTCGAGGGGCCTTATGTGCTGGCCGGCCACTCGTTAGGCGGTTTAACCGTGCGTATTTTTGCTCACGATTATCCGACGGAAGTCGCTGGACTTGTGCTGATCGATTCCATGAGTCCCGGTCAGAGGACACAGCCCCTCGCGGAAATTGCGTCCCAGACTTCCTACCAACCCAGTGCCTTTTCGCTCCCCTTTTTCTTAGGGCGTATCGGATTGGTGCGTTTGTTAGCTGAGCCATTAGGATTAATTCAACATCTGCCAGCCGAAACACAGCCTGCTTATGCCGCTTTCGCAGTGACTCCCCAAACTGCCCAGACATTTGTGGACGAATTCTCGAATGTACAAGTGAGTTTGGCTCAGGCGGATGCAGTCAGCAGTTTCGGCGATTTGCCACTCATTGTTCTGACGGCTGCCTTAAATCAGCAGGCAAACTGGCAGACGATGCAGACCAAACTCCTCCTGTTGTCCTCCAATAGTCAGCAGATGATGGTAGATAGTGATCACGAAATTGAAACTGACCAACCACAGGCGGCAGTCGCAGCGATTGTGACGATGGTCTCTCAGCTTCGCTAATGTACTCTAGAACATCGAATCAGATGAGGCAAAGTACCTGTGCTTTGCCTCAATCTCGAATGGATAGCTTTTGAATAGCTGACCGAAAACCCATGACGACGATTTGCAAAAGGTATGAGGTAAACAAATGGCACTGGCAACATGGTGGGCTTCTGATCCCTTACTGGATTTAACCCCTTTATCGAACTTTCAGGTGCGACTTGCAGCAGATGACGCACAACTGGCAGCCCTCAATCATATTTCTGTCGCGGAAGTAGAACACCGTCGGCGCGCCGGACACCTTCCGTACATAGGTTATATGGACGACACGGCAGTGACCTATGGCTGGGTGGCGACACGCGAAGCCTCCATTGGCGAGTTAAGCCTCGTTTTTCCTATCGCCGTAGAGAGTCGCTACTTGTGGGATTTCGCAACTTTACCGGAATGGCAAGGACAAGGGTTGTATCCGCGTCTGCTGCAAGCGATTGTGCAGGCGGAACAGGCAGAACGATTCTGGATTATCCATGCCCCGGAGAACCGGCCATCGGGCGCAGGCATCCAAAAGGCGGGCTTCCAGGCAGTCGGGCAGCTTTCATTCCAGCATGATAACAGTCTGGGACTGATCCCGCTTGACCTGCCAGAACGAGCACGTATCGGCGCAGCGCTGCTGGGTGTCCCATTGATTGAGGATGGACTAAGCCCATGCTGGCGCTGTGTCGATCAAGTCGTCTGCACCTGTCAGCGTGACCCCGAAAGCTGTTCATGTGCGGTTGAAATTCGCTCATCCCCTGCAACCATACCCAATGTGAGGTAGGAAAAATGAAGAGCGTTTGTGATCGTTCGCTATAAAACACACAACCTGGAAAGTGGACAAATACCATGTATGTGGAGATCAGAATCAAAGGCACGCTGAAGCAGGATTGGTCAGACTGGTTGGAAGGTTTAAGCCTCTCGCATCAGGCAAACGGGGAAACCATCTTAAATGGACAGATTCCCGATCAGGCCGCGCTGATAGGGCTGTTGAACCGTATTCATGGTCTGAACCTGGAGCTGCTTTCCTTTTCACAGGGCGACAAATCGGAATCCCTAAACGCAAAATAATCAACCGTCACGTTCAAGCAATGTCCAATATCAGGCAAAATAAGGAGTAAGGAAATGAGTCCCAACATGAAAGCGATAATCTACACACAGTATGGATCACCCGATGTCATTCAATTCAAAGAGGTCGAAAAACCGACCCCCAAGGACGATGAAGTGCTCATCAAAGTACATGCCGCATCTGTGAATGCCGCTGACTGGCATTACCTGAGGGGCACACCCTGGTTGTTCCGCCTGGCGTGCGGGCTGCTCAAACCGAAAAATATCTTCCTTGGAGCGGATGTTGCGGGGCGAGTAGGGGCGGTAGGCAAAAGCGTCACGCAGTTTCAGCCCGGTGATGAAGTATTCGGGGACTTAAGCGCGTGTGGCAGGGGTACTTTTGCCGAATATGTGTGTGCGAGTGAAACCGCCTTGGTATTGAAACCGGCCACTATATCGTTCGAGGAAGCCGCAGCCGTCCCTGTAGCAGCCGTTACCGCTTTGCAGGGTCTTCAAAGTAGAACGCAGATTCAGCCGGGGCAAAAGGTACTGATTAATGGCGCGTCGGGCGGTGTGGGTTCGTTCGCGGTGCAGATCGCCAAAGCGTTTGGGGCGGAAGTCACGGCTGTATGCAGCACGAGGAATGTAGCTAGGATGCACTCGATTGGGGCAGATCATGTGATTGATTACACCCAGGAAGATTTCACCAGAAACGGGCGGCAGTATGACTTTATTCTTGCCGCAAACGGCTATCGTCCCATTTCAGATTACAGGCGCGCGCTTAGTCCTGAAGGAACTTATGTTATGAGCGGAGGCGCTACGGCTCAAATGGTTGAGGCCATACTCCTGGGGTCGCTGGTATCGATGACCGGGAGTAAGAAAATGGGTAACGTGATGGCGAAACCCGACAAGGAAAACCTGACTTTTATGAAGAATCTCCTTGAGGCCGGAAAAGTAAAACCGGTGATCGACAGATGTTATCCATTGCGTGAGGTCGCTGAAGCGATCCGTTATCTTGAAGCAGGACACGCTCAAGGAAAAGTCATCATCACGGTGGGGCATGATAACTAAACCCGACAAAGCGCTGCATCTGCCTATTTCTGCCAGCCAATAGGTAAGAATTCATGCCGTCTGCCCCTCTGAATGAGACACAGTATCAATAAAGGATGATGATATGGTAGATGTAGTGATTATTGGTGGCAGCAGCGCCGGATTGAGCGCGGCATTAATTCTGGGACGATCTTTGAGAGATGTTGTTGTCATCGACGATCAGAAACCCTGTAACCGTTTTTCGCACGCATCGCACGGTTTTCTGACCCGTGATGGCATCCCCCCATCTGAACTCGTCCAGATGGCCTATGACCAGCTTGAGCGTTACCCAACTGTCGCCCGCAAAATAGCAACCGCTTTGCACATTGAGAAAAACGCGGCTGGCTTCGAGATCACCAGTTCGGATGCTTCCAAACTTCAGGCACGCATCGTTTTACTCGCAACAGGTCTTCACGATGAGCTGCCTCCCCTGAACGGAATTGAGGATTTATGGGGAAAAAGTGTATTCCACTGTCCCTACTGCGATGGTTACGAAGTCAGGGGCAAAGCAATTTCGGTTTACGGCATAGACGAGACGGCGCTTCATCTGGTGCTGATGCTGCGCAACTGGACGGACAACCTCACCCTTTGCGCCGCTGATAGCTGGAAACTGCCCGAAGCGCAGCGTGAAAGGCTGACTCGCTTTGGGATTAACGTGGTTGAAAAACCGATAGCCGCCCTTGAAAGCACAGCCTCTCAGATACAGGCTGTTCGCTTTGCCGATGGTACAGCGTTGGCCTGCGATGCTTTATTCATTCGACCAAAATCGACCCACAGAACGACTTTTGCCCACGATCTGGGCTGTAAAGTCAATGAACACAATGTGGTGCAGGTCGATTTGCGTGGTCGAACGAGTGTCGAGGGTGTGTATGCGGCGGGTGATCTATCGTCACCCATGCGCAGTGTTGCCATCGCCGTCGCACAGGGTGCCGCTGCGGCCTATGGCATCAACGCCGATCTGATCGAACGCGATTTTCCTGAATAAATGAAGCTGCCTCACATTGATGATTTGAGAGAAACATATAATGGGGGTAGCACCACATTAAACGGTGGATAAGCATTTCACCCGGTTAAAGGGTATCTGCTTCCGCTGCTGTTGTAGGGACGCGATA
>JBGAGR010000098.1:0-23977 GCA_044226645.1 Aggregatilineales bacterium | reverse complement strand
GCACTGGAGGTCATCGGAGCGTTAATTCCTTTTTGAAGCGCGGCTTTCAGTAATCGCAGTTCACGGTTGGTAAAATCCTGAAGCGGGGGTAAGTCGGGCGGAATATCATCCCCATATATTGAATAGAGCAGCCCCAGAGCAGAACGGCGCGGTTCTTTAACAGCCTGTTCACCACCCGGCAGCGGAAAGGTCGCCAAATGCGCGACTCGTTCATATCCCCGGTCATTCACCAGCAAAAACTCACCACCCCAAACGGTTCCGTCTGTGCCATACCCTGTTCCATCCCATGACACGCCCAAGGTAGGGACGTGCAATTGATTTTCCGCCATACACGACAGCACATGGGCATAATGATGCTGAACATGAAGTACAGGCAATCCGGTTGATTCGGCATATTGGGTCGAGCGGTAATCGGGATGCAAATCACAGACGATTCGCGTGGGTTCCAATTCATAAAGCTGCTGAAAATCGTCGATCACACGCTGATAGGCATCGTAAGCCTGCGAAGTGTCCATATCGCCTATATGCTGGCTGATAAAGACCTGTTCACCGGCTGCCACCGCCGCCGTATTTTTCAAATGTGCCCCGGCTGCAATCAATGTTCCGGCTGACTCTGGCAGTGTGATGGGAAGCGGCGCATAACCGCGCGCGCGTCGCAGCATGAGTTCCCGCCCAGCGGCAACACGAACTATCGAGTCATCAACATGTCGCTTTATGGGGCGATTGTGAACGAGAAACAAATCGGCAATGTCGCTTAGCCGCTCCAGTGCTTCATATTCATCGATGCAAATGGGTTCGCCGGACAGATTGCCGCTGGTTGCAACTATTGGAAATCCCAGTTTATGCATCAACAAATGATGAAGCGGCGTATAGGGCAGCATCACGCCCAGATAAGGATTACCGGGTGCAACATTTGCAGCAATGCCACTGCCCTTCCAGCGAAGCAGAACAATCGGCGCTTCCGATGAGGTCAGCAGCATTTCCTCAAGTTCAGAAACTTCACACTGCGCCTTAATCAGTTCCAGTGAGGGATACATCACCGCCAGCGGCTTTTCCTCGCGATGTTTGCGCTGTCGTAACGCCTCTACGGCACTGGTATTTCGCGCATCGACCATCAGATGGAAACCGCCCAGCCCTTTTACAGCGACAACCATTCCGCTGTGGAGCGCATCGGCGGCAGCCAACAGAGCGTCATGTTTTTCCGCCAGAATACGCCCCTGTTTGTCCCATAAGGCGATTTGAGGGCCGCACTTTGGGCAAGCATTCGGCTGTGCATGAAAGCGTCTGTCGAGCGGATTTTCATATTCTGCTCGACATTCATCACACATCATGAAATCGCGCATGGTGGTATTCGGGCGATCATAAGGCAGCGCTTCAACAATCGTAAAACGCGGGCCACAGTGTGTGCAATTGGTGAAGGGATATTGATAGCGACGATTGGCAGGGTCGAATATTTCCTTCAGGCATTCGGGGCATGTCGCTAGGTCAGGCAGAATGATCGCAGTCTTTGCACCCGCGCCATCGCTGTGGTGAATTTCGAAGGTTGAATAACCCACTGCTGGCAAAAACTCGCTGTCAAGGGATTGAATAATGGTATGAGGCGGTTTTTTCTGCTCAATATCGCGCAAAAACAGCTCCAGTTGTGGACGCGCGGCTTCAGCTTCAATCATTACCCCCTGAGCCGAATTATTCACCCACCCCGCCACGCCATATTCGCTGGCGAGTCGATAAATAAAGGGGCGGAAACCCACCCCTTGTACAGCACCAGTTATCGTGATTCGTATGCGTTCAGTTGTGGACACGATGTGGAACTTTTTTCCCTAAACCCGCTACACGCGGTTCCTTTGCCTCAATCAACCGGCGAATCTGCTGGATAACCACCGGTACGGCTGCTTCAACTTCTTCGGATAATTCCTCGCCATAGTCGAAGCACACCCCGGTAATGGAAAGCATAACGCCTTGCGGATGCGTCCCATAGAGATCGCGAGCCGCCGCCAGTAAGTCTGCCGGACTCACATTGTGGGTGAATGCACCCGATGAAATTTCCGGCTCGATGACATAGCGGCGAATTTTACCCGGTTCTCCATCTTCAGCGGCATCTATAAAGATGACCAGATCAGCCTTGCTGACTGATTCAACCAGCTCTGGAGTCAATTGGTGACAGGACAGCACCTCAACGGTTTCGCCATAGAGACTGATGTCCAACCGTCGGGCAATATGCTGCCCAACGCCATCATCACCCCGTAAAATGCTGCCGTAACCAATGATCAGAATCATCGTTAACGCCTCAATTCGCTCACAACCGTTCCGTCTGGCTCAACCAGTTGAACTTGCAGCGGCATTTTGCCGACAGCGTGTGTAGAACAGCTCAGACAGGGGTCATAGGTTCGAATAACCGCTTCGACCCGATTGAGCATTCCTTCTGATATTTCTTTTCCCTTGACGAAATGCTGCGCCACCTGCAAAACACCACGATTCATCGCCAGGTTGTTGTGACCCGTAGCGATAATCAGATTGGCTCTGGTAATCAACCCGTTGCGGTCAATCTCATAATGGTGCATAAGCGTGCCGCGCGGCGCTTCACTGATCCCGACCCCTTCTGATTGATTCGGCGCGGCGTATGCCCGCACACGATCACTCAGAATATCCGGCTCATTCAGAATCTGCCCAATCTCCTCCATGCAGTACAGGATTTCGATCAGCCGGGCATAGTGGTTATGGAACGAGCTGTTCCGGTTAACCTTACGGAAATCCTTGAGTTCGGCATCCGCCAGCGGTGTACCGCAGCGCTTGATCATATTCAAACGTGCCAATGGCCCGACGCGGTAAATACCATCCGGGTAGCCCATCGGTTTGTAGTACGGCGACTTGAGATAACTATAGGGTTCAACTGCCTCGCCTATATACTGTTCATACTGTTCCGGTTGATCGCATTCCGCCAGAACTTTCCCTTTCGCATCGGTGATACGCAGGATTCCGTTATAAAGTTCAAGCTCACTCTTCGGCGTTACTAATGCCATGAAAAGCGTTGGGAAATTGGCGAAGGTTTCGATTTCTTCCGCGTATTGATCCAGCGCAGCCTTAAACCATTCCAATGTCCGTTGGGCAATCGCTAATCCATCCGGCAGCAGCGCCGCAATCTTATCGCGCTTTTCTTCCGTCAATGGTTCACTCACGCCACCGGGAACAACCCAGCCGGGATGAATCCGTTTGCCGCCCAGAATTTCAATGATCTGCTGGCCTATCTGGCGCATTCGCACGCCATCCTTCGCCAGCGACGGATGACTCTGCGCTACGCCGAAAATGTTGCGCTGCGCGGGGTCACTATCCATCCCCAATAACAGATCGGGTGCGGACAGATAAAAGAAGCTGAGGGCATGTGACTGTGCGATCTGTGCCATATTCATAATGCGGCGTAGTTTCACTGCCGCTGGCGGAATCGTCACTGTCAGTAAAGCATCGCAGGCTTTTGCCGATGCCATCAGGTGGCTGACCGGGCAAATCCCGCAAATGCGTGCCATCAAGGCCGGCATTTCATGGAAAGGTCGTCCTTCGCAGAATTTTTCAAAACCGCGCACCTGTGTCACATGAAACTGCGCATCTTCAACAGTTCCCGCATCATTCAGGTAAAGGGTGATTTTCGCGTGACCTTCGATTCGCGTCACGGGGTCAATGACAATTTGTTGTGCCATGTTTATCTCCTATGCGCCAAAGCGTGTCTTGTTGCTTAGATTGGGGTCACGCCCAGCCAGTAACTCGGAAAGGACATACAAAATCGTGCTGGCTGATGGTGGGCATCCCGGTACATAGACATCCACTTTCACGACGGAATGCACTGGACGCACGATGGGCAGCAGCGGAGGAACAACGATATTCGGAACTTGCGGATTATGCAGGGCAGGTTCCAGATAAGCGCGATACAGCACCGACTCCGCACCCACTGAATTCCGCAGGGATGGGACATTCCCCGTCACTGCACAATCGCCCAGCGAAATCAGCGTATTCGTGTGTTTGCGAATATGCCGGATTTTTTCAAGGTCTTCCTCACTGCTAACCGCCCCTTCTACAAGGGTTATATCGACTTCTTCGGGGAAATCCTTGCGGTCAACCAATGGGCTGTAAACCAATTCAATTTGATCTGCCAGCGCCAGTACATGTTCATCAATATCCAGAAAAGACATGTGGCAGCCGGAACAACCATCCAACCAGACCGTTGCCAGTCGTTTGCGTGTCATTTGCTATTCTCCCTCATCTCCGCCAGTGTCAGCAGGAAGGACTTGTGTTTGGTCATCTCGCCAACTGCTTTTCCTTTTATGAACAATGCACCCGTCGGACATGCCTGTACGCACTTACCGCAGCTTGTGCAGGACTCTGATTCACCCCAGGGCTGCATCAAATCTGTAATTACGGAGGATTCAATCCCCCGCGCCATCACATCCCAGGTATGCGCACCTTCAATCTCACCGCACACCCGTACACAGCGTGTACAAAGCACACAGCGGTTGGGATCAAAGCCAAAACGCTCATGGGTAGCATCAACTTCGCGATGCGGATTCATATAGGGTAAATTGATGTGATCCATTCCAATGGATACAGCGAGCCGTTGCAGCTTGCAGCGTCCGTTGACCACACACACGGAGCAGATGTGATTACCTTCGGTAAACAACATCTCCATCAGCATCCGGCGGTATTTCTGCAACTGCTTGGTATTGGTGTAGACTTCCATTCCTTCCCGAACCCGCACAATACAGGCCGGAACTAATTTGGGCGAACCTTTGATCTCAACCAGACACAGACGGCACGCGCCGATGTCGGATACACCATCCATCTGGCACAATGTCGGGACAAAAATGTCGTGTTCGCGTGCCACATCCAGAATGCTCTGGTCTTCAAGACCACTGACATCCTGATCGTTAATTTTGAGGGTTACTACAGCAGCCATCACACCGCTTCCTTACTATGATGATGTACGGGGCACACTCTGGCAGGGCATGTTTTGTCCACGATATGCGCGATATATTCATCACGGAAATAACGCAGCGTACTGAGGACAGGACTGGGAGCGCCTTGTCCCAGACCGCACAAGCTGGTGTTCTTCACGGTATCGCATAACTCTTCCAAGAGCGCGAGATCATTCAGTGTCGCCTCGCCTTTGGTGATCTTGTCCAAAATGGAATACATATGGGCAGTACCAACACGGCACGGTACACATTTACCGCACGATTCCGCCATACAGAATTCCATAAAATACTTGGCGACTTTTACCATACAAGTCGCATCATCCATAACGATTAACCCGCCTGATCCCATGAACGAACCAATCGAGGCAAGTGATTCATAATCGACTGGAAGGTCGAGGAATTGTTCCGGGATACAGCCGCCGCCGGGGCCGCCTGTTTGCGCCGCTTTAAAGCGCCGCCCGTTAGGAATGCCGCCGCCGATGTCGAAGATGATATCACGCAGGGTCGTACCCATTGGCACTTCAATCAACCCACTTTGATTCACGCATCCGGTCAGAGCAAAGACTTTCGTGCCTTTGCTTTTCTCAGTTCCGATGCTGGCAAACCACTCACTGCCATTGCGGATGATTGCCGAAATATTAGCGAAGGTTTCCACGTTGTTGACGAGCGTTGGATACCCCCACAAGCCTGATTCAGCAGGATAGGGAGGACGGGGATGCGGCTGACCACGCTTGCCTTCGATAGAAGCGATCAACGCAGTTTCTTCACCGCAAACGAACGCTCCGGCTCCAACACGAATATCGAGGTCAAAACTAAAGTTTGTTCCAGCGATGTTGTTGCCAAGTAAGCCCTGCCGCCGCGCCTGCCGGATAGCCATTTCCAGCCGTTTGACCGACAGTGGATATTCAGCGCGAACGTAGATAAAACCACGATCAGCCCCAACCGCATACGCACCAATGATGATGCCTTCAATCAGGCGATGCGGATAATCATCCATCACGCTGCGATCCATAAATGCGCCGGGATCGCCTTCGTCGCCGTTGCAGATGACATACTTGTGATCGCGCTGTGCTTTGGCGACGGTCTTCCACTTTAAGCCAGTGGGATACCCTGCGCCGCCGCGTCCGCGCAAACCACTGCGAGTGATTTCATTAATGACCTCGGTGGGGGTCATTTCAGTAACAGCTTTAAGCAGCGATGAATATCCACCCACCGCAATGTATTCCTCAATACGTTCGGGGTTCAAACGCCCGGACATTTCGAGAACGATACGCTGCTGTCGGGTAAAGAAGGATTTATCCGTAGGACGGTGCAGCCGCTTAACGGGTTCCTTGCCCAGACTCGCGATAATATCGGCTGCATCAGTCGCCTTGACCTCACCGTACAGTACGCCGTCCGGCTCAATCGTTACAGTAGGGCCAGCCACGCAAAGGCCTCGACATCCACCGCCAGAAACCTGACAGGTATGCTCCATACCTTTCTGTCGTGCTTCTACTTCAAGCCACTGTTTCACTTCTGCGCTGCGGGCTGCCAGACAGGCCGCGCCCATGCATACGAAAATGCGATGGTCGTATTGACCCTGCTTATCGCGCTCTTCCTGGTCTATTAGCTGAAGTTCTTCTTCAGGAAGCATGATTGAGCTGCTCCTTCACTTTTTCTGCCACATTATCAGTTGTCACTTCAGAGAGAACTTCTTTATCGAACATCGTGACTGGCGCTAACCAGCACATACCCACACAATGGGCAACAATCAACGAAAGTTTATTATCGGGTGTCGTTTCACCCGGTTTGATTTCAAACTCTTCCTGAAGCTTGTCAGAGATAGCAGAACTGCCTTTAATGTAGCAAGCTGTTCCCAGACACACTACGCAGTTATGTTCTCCTTTCGGTTTGAGTGCAAAGTGATTATAGAAAGTCGCTACGCCGTAAACACGACTTAGCGGAAGCTTGAGACTGCGTGCAACAAAGCGCAATGCTGTCTCATCCAGATAACCAAATGCTTCTTGAATGGTATGGAGGGTTTCTATGAGGGCATGGGGTTCATAGCCATGTCTCCGCATAGTTACGGTCACGAGTCGCCAGCGTTTATCGTCTGATGGCGCTTCTGCCGTCTTAACGGGACTGGTTCGCATGGTTGTCTCCCAAAAGGCGAATCGAATTAAATGTTCATCACCATTGAAGATACTGGTTTAACGAAAACTTCGTACCTGCTGAAGTTCCGTTCTTGTCAGTAAGCAATGTCACTGATTACAAGGAAGCAAAGGCATAAACGGAAACGACAATTGGTAAGGATAAATACGCGAACTATCCGCTCAATCGAAACGAAAAATGCTTTAGGAAAATGGAAATAAATGAGGGAATTAAATCAGAAAACATGAGAGCAGCCTACTCCACAACAGTCAAATGTCATGGAATAAACTGCTCTCGAAAACGGATTGATCTGGCGACCAACCAAGCTATATATTAAGAATCATCTACCAACCGCGCTGGGCGATCTTATCTTTTTCAGGCATGGTTGTGACATTAATACCAACCATCGCCTCACCCAGACCCCGGCTGACATTAGCCAGGATTTCCGGCTCATTAAAGTGGGTAACCGCTTCAACAATCGCTTTCGCACGTTTAGCCGGGTCGCCACTCTTGAAAATGCCAGAGCCAACGAAAACGCCATCCACACCTAACTGCATCATCAACGCTGCGTCCGCCGGAGTCGCCACACCGCCTGCCGCGAAGTTCACTACCGGGAGACGACCCAATTCAGCGGTTTCCTTGACCAATGCGTAAGGGGCTTGAATGTTCTTGGCGTAGGTAAAGAGTTCATCTTCATCCATTGCGGTCAAACGACGAATTTCACTGTTGACCGCGCGGGCATGACGGACTGCTTCAACCACATCGCCTGTACCCGCCTCACCCTTGGTACGGATCATCGCCGCGCCTTCTGAAATGCGACGCAGCGCCTCGCCCAGATTGCGGCAGCCGCATACAAACGGCACAGTAAATTTGTGCTTGTTGATATGATTTTCTTCATCAGCCGGGGTCAGAACTTCGCTTTCGTCAATATAGTCCACCCCCAGAGCCTGCAAAATCTGCGCTTCGACAAAATGACCGATACGTGCCTTTGCCATAACCGGGATCGTTACCGCCTTAATGATGCCCTCAATCATATCCGGATCACTCATACGGGCGACACCACCCTGTGCGCGGATGTCCGCAGGAACACGTTCCAGCGCCATCACCGCACATGCACCAGCATCTTCAGCGATTTTAGCGTGGTCAGGTGTGACCACATCCATAATCACCCCGCCCTTGAGCATTTGCGCCAGACCACGCTTTACCGCTTCGGTACCGGTCTGTTTATTGCCATTGGAATGATTTCCATTTGTTGCCATAGCCAATTTCCCCTCACCAGTCTATACATGCCTGTCGTTTTTGTAATGTTAGGGTAGCTTCCCACTGTATGAGGCTATATGTCCACTTAAGTCCAATAATACGATTGGTATGGGTTGGTGGTAGGCAGAACAAGCCGTGTCCTATTGAGGATAATGCAGCAGGAAAATCCTTCGAGCAGTCGTGGCAAACCTGACGGCGGGCAGTGATGCTAGCCGCCAGGTTAGTGGAGTGTGAAAGTCTAACGATGCAGCGAGTGACTAATAATCGTCGTCGTCTTCGTAGAAGTCTTCTTCGTCCTCGTCATCATCGTCGTACAGATCGTCGTCATCATCGTCGTACAGATCGTCGTCATCTTCCTCCAGATCGGACATATCGTATCCATCGTCGTCGATGAATTCTTCGTCCTCAAGTTCCCCGATAATATCTTCTTCCTCTAAGTCCACGTCTACATCCTCCAGTTCTTCATCATCATCGAATTCGAGCGAGTCATCGTCTTCGATGAATTCGTCGTCTTCGTCGGATTCAATTTCGTCAAGAAAGCGTTCGTCGTCCATAGTCCTCGCGCCCCAAAAAGTCTACGGGATAAGGTTTAGCGGGCGATATTTTAGCATGTTATCACCAATTGTGAACGGCAAAAATGGCCTATCTCCCAACTAATTCTACGAAATGTTGATGCAAACGATTATCATCGGTCAATTCCGGGTGAAAAGCGGTTGCCAGCAAATGTCCGGATTCGACACCCACAATCTTTCCATCTTCTAATTGGGCGATAATGTTCACCCCTTTTCCAACCCCCGTCACCACCGGCGCACGGATAAAAACCGCGTGAAAGGGTTCTTCACCCAGCCCAGAGATGGGCAAATCCACCTCAAAGCTGTCCACCTGGCGACCAAAGGCATTGCGATTCACAGTGATGTCCATCACCCCCAGTATAGGCTGGCGGTCAATACCGATGTCTTTTGCCAGAAAAATCATCCCCGCGCAAGTGCCCCAGGTTGGCTTGGCTTTGGCAAATTGGCGCAGCGGTTCAATCAACCCATATTCTACGGCTAATTTGCCAATCGTGGTGCTTTCGCCTCCTGGGATAATCAGACCATCCAAATCATCCAAATCTTTCGGCAGCCGAACCTCTACGGCTTCTACGCCTAATTTTCGCAGTGTTTTTTCGTGTTCAATGAATGCGCCTTGCAAGGCCAACACGCCAATTTTCATGTACCTGTATACTCCGCTTTTCCTTACTGTCATTAGGCATATATTCATTCAGAGAGAAAAAGCGGTCAAGAGGGAAATAGCACCAAGATTAAATAAAGTTGTTGGTCAATATGCGACTAAGGTAGTTATACAGCTAAATTGTCCAGTGAAGCATTAAATTTTGTTGAATTTCCACTTTCCACCTGATATTTGCCCATTTTCCCTATGATATAATGCATCCATCTCCGAAATGACGTAATAAGTTGACACAGTGGCACGTCTATACCGTTGGAGGTCATGCAAACCTTATGGCAGAACCGATTGTCTTAACTGACGCGACATTAGACAGCGTTTTACAAGGCGATAAACCAGCTCTTATTCTGTTCACCAATGGTGAAGGACTGCGCGGCGATTTTGCCACAGCATTTAAGAAAGCGGCAAGCGAAAACACCAATATTGTTTTTGCGAAGATTGACCCTTCAACCAATAGTCAGGCATCCCAGCGATTCGCACCCGGCAGCAAGCCGGCTCTCGTTGGCTGGTACTGCGGGTCAGAAATTCTCCGCCGGGGTCGTCCCTGGGGAACCGATGTCCCGCTGGCAATTGAAATGCTGCAAACGGCGATGCGTGAACGCCAACCCGTAGTCATTGAGCAGGCAGTAAAGGAAACTCCCGTGAGTAATGAAATTGTAGTTGAAGACAAGCCCGTAAAAGTAACGGATGCCACATTTGAGGCCGAAGTTCTGAACCACGACAAGCCCGTTTTGATTGATTTCTGGGCAGAGTGGTGTGGGCCGTGTCGCATGGTCGCCCCAACGCTGGAAAAACTGGCGAAGGAATATGCTGGCCAGGTTCGTATCGCCAAGGTTAACGTGGATGAAAACCCCGGTTTATCACAGGCTTTCAAGGTCATGAGCATCCCAACCATCATGCTGGTTAAGCAGCGGACAATTGTATTTAGCCAACCCGGTGCGCTGCCGGAACCGGCTTTCCGCGAACTCATCACCAAGTTGATCGCGCTGGAACTGCCGCCGCAAACGCAAACTCAGCCAGCCGAATAACGAACTTCAGCACATAACCGATCAAAAGGACGAGCATAACCCTCGTCCTTTTTGTTTCTCAATGGGTAAAATAAGTACGTTTTACAGATGTGAGGTGAGGATAATATGAACTTTCCCCCGGATGCAGTTACATTTAATGCCATCGTTTGGAACATCGTGCGCCAGATTCCAACAGGCGTGGTCAGCACCTACGGACAAATCGCCTCCATGATTCCTCCTCCCCTGGAAGTTGAAAGTGCGGATTATGATCGTTATGGAGCCATCTGGGTCGGCAAAGCCATGAATGCCGTCTCCTCAAAAGACGACAACACCATCCCCTGGCAGCGCGTCATCAACAGTCAGGGTGGAATAAGCTTACCAGAAGGCAGTAACGCGGCGGCACAGCAGCGGATTCGCTTGCAGCAAGAGGGCGTAGCTTTTGAGAAAAACGGACGAGTCAATCTGAACACCTTTGGCTGGGATGGGCCAGATGAAGCATGGCTGCGTGACCATCGCCTCCTAACACCACGTCCATTGAAGAAGCCGAAAAGTGAAAATCCCGACCAGCTTAAATTGTTTTAGCCGAACTGACGCAACTTTGTAGTCTCTTTCCACGTATAACGTCATGAAACATGTTATATAGAATTGGAGATCAACTGCAATGGGTTGTGGACGTGCATTGTTATGCATCCTGTTTCCGCCGCTGGCTGTTCTGGATCGGGGCTGTGGGACAGTCGTGATTGTTCTGCTCTTGACTATAGCCGGATGGATTCCCGGCGCTCTGGCCGCGCTGCTGCTCAATTACATGGCTGCGCAGGAAAAGTAAAAAACGTAAATTCGCCCTCCAAATGCCTTGTAAACCCCTATTTCTTGGGGTATTTCGTCCAGGAATGATGCTATTGTGAGCCTTGTGCGTGTTTGCGCATTAAAGGAATGAACATCATGATAGCGCGGATCAAGCGGTTGGAGCCGGTACGTCGTTTGGGGTTGGGATTGCTGATCTTAGCCGGATTAGTGTCTCTTTTCGGTTCGCTCGACCAGCATCCCGGTCTCGACATACCCCATTTTATCGCCAGAACATTTGACGACTTTTACACTAATATGGGCACTGAATTAGCCAGTATTGCCCTCACAGTGTTGATTATTGACCGCTTGCATCAGCGGCGCGATGATGAACGAGAGCGCGACGCACTCATTTTGCAGATGGGCAGCCCGGATCATTCTTTTGCAATTGAGGCCGTTCGTATGTTGGCAGCGCAAGGCTGGCTGAATAATGGAGCATTAAAAGGCGTACATCTCAGCCACGCCAATCTGGAAGGGGCGAATATGCAGCGGGTTCACATGCAGGGAGCACGACTGGGATTAGCCAATCTCCGCAAAGTCAAGTTCAATCAAGCAGATTTGTCCCATGCATTTCTTCAAGGCGCGGACTTACAAGGCGCTAATCTGACCGGGGTGAACCTGAGCGGTGCTAATCTGAATGATGCCAATATTGCTGGAATCCACATTGATCATGAGACGGTTTTTAGTGTCGAAACGACTTTACCCGACTGCACCTTCTGGACACCGGGTGTCGATTTGGGTCGCTTCACGGATGCGGCTCGTACGGATTTCTGGCGCTCGCATAATGCCTCCTCACCGGCCTGCTGTGACGATTGACACACGGCGCAATTACCGATATGCTCCCCAGCGGTAATGTAGTTGATAATTTGCTGGCAGGTGGGTTATAGAAATGTTTAATCGGCTCCTGGGTTCATCTAAACCAGCACTGATTCGACAGATGGGTAGCCGGGATAATAAGACAGCCTTAAACGCCATCGCGACACTCAAAGCAAAAGGCTGGTTTCGCGATGGCTCATTACACGATGTCGTGTTAGAACAGGCCAATTTACAGGGCGCGGCGCTGGCGAAAGCGGACATGGCACGCGCCATTCTGCGCAGCGCAGATTTAACCAGGGCTTACCTGGGCGAAACCAATCTTCACAGGGCAGATTTGCAGGAAGCTGTGCTGTGCGATGCCAACCTGCGCGCTGTGATTTTGCGAGAAGCCAATCTATCTCGCGCAGACCTACGCCGTGCCTATGCCCCCGACGCGCTACTGGAAGGCGCGGATTTAAGTTATGCCAATCTTCAGCAGTCCAATTTCTGGCAGGCTACCCTGCACGGGGTAAACTTACGGGGAGCGGATTTGCAGGGAGTCATTTTCTTTGAAACCCGATTTGATACCTCGACCTGTTTGCCGGATGGCATGTCGTGGATGCCAGATATTGATATGAGGCGGTTCACAGACCCAACCTATTCTGGCTTCTGGTCGAGCGATGGAGGGTAATACCCTATGTATGAGAGACAAAATCAACGACCAGAAGTGTGGCGTATACTGCTGGCACTCGTATTCCCGCCCTTAGCCGTTCTGGATAAAGGCTGCGGCACAGCCTCGCTGGTGTTTCTGTTAACGATGTTCGGTTGGTTTCCGGGTATTGTTTTAGCACTCGTTATCATCACTGCCGATTCGCCGCTGCGCTTTTCATCGCGCCCGAAGGAACGCCGTTTCATCGAGATTCCGGGTGGAGAATTGACCATTGTGAATGACAGGCGGTTCGTGGATATTCCGCTCCATCCCGAAGAGGAAAAGGCCAAGCGCAAAGGTGCTTTCGTTCACCTGGAAGATGGCGCGGTAGCGGAAGTGATTGAAGATGACGGCGAGCCGCCGCAAAAACTGAAACGGGGTATTTAATCCCCATCCGGAAGCACATTCGATAGTGATTTTGAAATATTCTACCTGTTTAGATGAGGAAATCCGATGCGATTAGCTGTTTTTTCGGATATACACGGCAATCTCGCCGCGCTTGAAGCTGTTCTGAACGACCTTGATAATCTGGGGGGCGCGGATTTGACCTGGTGCCTGGGCGATTTAGCCGCTTTTGGCCCCCGTCCGGCAGAATGTATCCGCCGCATCAAAGCGCTTGCGGAAGTTGATGAAGGCAAAAAGTTCAAGGTCATCGGCGGCAATACAGATCGCAACATGGTCAATGGTGATAGGCTGCGCACCCCTTCGGCAAAAGATGAGGAAACCTTCAAAAAGCTGGCATCCGATTGGCAGGCACGCGATTCAATTCTGAATTGGTCTGTCGCGCAGCTCAGTTTTGAGGATTACGAGTTTCTGAAGAAAATTCGGGGTCACGAACTCTCGCATAAAGTCGATAATTACGGCTATGTCATTGGCTACCATGCCATCCCCGGCGATGATGAAGTCTTCTTCACCCCGGAAACACCGGATGAAGAAGCTCGTGACTATTTGCTGGATCGCGAAGGCCATCTCGCTATCGGCGGACATATTCACCGTCAATTTGACCGCGACTTAGGCAACTGGCGCGTTATCAACGTGGGCAGCGTCGGTATGGCGCTGGATGTGAAAGGACAAGCTGGTTGGGCAATGCTCACCTTTGAGGATGGTAAAGTGTCTGTTGATCTCCGTCGTGTACCGTTTGATCTGGATGCTTACGTCGCTGACTTCAATGCCGTCGGTTATCCTGCAACCGAGTGGGCTGTCAAGCGCTGGTGGAGCGTATAAAATGCCAAAACGTGAAAAATTACTCAGCGAACTGCAAGACGAAAAAGATTATGGCATTTTCCTCGCCGCGCAAATGGGCGGTGTGCCTAACGAGCTGCAACTGATTATCCAAACCGCGCAGCTTGACCCGGAAAAGCAGGGTTTACGCCCCCGCAATCAATATGTCGTGCGTGTTCTGGGGATTGCCGAGCATCGCATGAGTCTGGGGATATTCGGGCGGCTGTTCTTTACTGACGACCACCCTATCCTGTTCCACCATAATGAGCCGCGTAAGGCAGTCCTTTTCGAAGGTAAGCCCAAAGATGTGAACGAACTGGTCTTGGATATTCATCAGGCTTATGTGACAACTTTTGGCCCCTGGCGCGAATTGGCGACTGACATCAACCGCGAAAAGCCGCTGGTGAACCTGCTGACTTCTGGCGCTGGCAGGCTCGGCATCATGCCCACCTCTGCCGCCGAGCGTATGGTCAGAGTATTGCAGCATCACGGCATGGCTGCCCGGCTGGAAGATCAGGACGGCTACGAAAAAGAAGACGAGCACGGGCGTTCACGGATGCGGAAACTGCTCGGCATTGACGATTCCTATTTCGTCGCACTGGATTTCTCAGTCGATGAAATGGGGAAGATTTAATAGTAGACTTTCATGGAACTCAACAGTGCAGTAGCAATTGTCACAGGTGGCGCATCAGGCTTAGGTGAAGCCTGTGTCCGCCGCTTTTCATCACAGGGCGCGAGCGTCCTGATTGTCGATCGTGATGCCGAACGGGGCAAAGCGCTGTCCATCGAGTTAGGCGAAAAAGTACGCTTTGCCCAGACGGATGTCACCAGCGAGTCAGATGTACAAAATGCCATCAATCTGGCGCAGGAAGCCTTCGGTGGACTGAATATAACCGTCAACTGTGCGGGCGTGGCCTGGGCTGGTCGTACTGTCAGCAAGGAAGGACCTCACGCACTTGATCTTTTTGAAACAGTCATCAAAATCAATCTGATCGGCACCTTTAACGTCATTCGGCTTTCTGCCGCACAGATGTCGAAAAATGAACCCAATACCAGCGGCGAACGCGGGGTGATTATCAACACCGCTTCCGTTGCCGCTTTTGATGGTCAGGTCGGGCAGGCGGCTTATTCCGCATCCAAAGGCGGCGTTGTCGGCATGACCCTGCCTATCGCCCGTGATTTATCGCGTCTGGGTATCCGCGTGATGACTATTGCCCCCGGTATTTTCGAAACCCCGATGGTGGGCTTGATGCCGGATGAACTCCGCGCCTCGTTGAGCAGTCAGATTCCCTTCCCATCACGATTGGGGATGCCTGCTGAATATGCTCAACTGGCGCAGTCGATCATCGAAAATGCCTATCTGAATGGTGAAGTCATACGTCTGGATGGTGCGGTACGTATGGCTCCCAAATAGCATTAAGACTTGACCATTTGCCCGATTTTCTCTGGTTGAATGCGGCTCGATATGCTATGTTAAGCGTGCCCTACATTAACTTGAACAGTTTTCAAGGAGTACAAAATCATGACTCTACGTAAAGCAGATGCAGTCTGGAAAGGCACTCTCAAGGAAGGTGCTGGTAATTTCACGGTTGGCAGCGGTGCGCTCGAAGGCCCCTACACCTGGGCATCCCGTTTTGGCGATGATGTCAGCAAGACCAACCCGGAAGAAATGGTTGGCGCGGCTCATGCGGCCTGCTATGCCATGTTCCTCTCAGCGCAATTGACCGGTGCAGGCTTCACCCCCACCAGCATTCACGCCAATGCCGAAATCGACTTTGGTCGGGATGACAAAGGCCCGGTTCTAAACAGCATCACCCTGAATGTGGAAGCGGAAGTTCCAGGTGTCAGCCAGGAGCAGTTCATGGAATTGGCGCAAAAGTCCAAAGAAGGCTGCCCGATTTCGCGCGCTCTGGCTGCTGTCCCGATTACCCTGAACGCGAAACTGATTAGTTAAAGTTCTGGTTTTAGTTTTCCAGACAAGGTTAGTATATGGTTTCGCGGCGGCGGCGAACATTTTTGCCGCCGCTGATTTTGCTGCAAAAAGTAGTTTCCAGCCACTAGCTTTATGGCCGCTCATTGCGAAGATTGCGCGATTTCCCCGTAGACGTTATGAGTGGGGGGATTGCTGCAATGTTTGCCGTTTGGATACGATTTTTCCCCGTAAATTCACAGATTTTGTGTGCCATTTCAAATTGCGAAGATTGCAAAGATTGCAAAATGGCTGCGGTTTTGAGATTTACTTCCATAATCCGTCACTCAACCAAACACTTATAAACACGGTAGCACAAGATGGGAAAAAAGGGGCTACTTTTTGGTAAACTTTTCGGTGTGAATTTTCTAACGAAGAGAGCTTTGCGAACAATGTAAGGTGACACCAGAACTAGCCTAATGGCTCACTTTAGAATGTCAACTAAACATATATCCCTGATATTCCCTCTCCACCAATCAATAACCGAATTTACCCAGAATCTGGCTGACCGAATTGGCATACATCCCGCCAAATAAGCGCACATGCACCAGCAGCGGATACAGATTGTAAATATCCCGTCGTATTTCGAAAAATCCCGGCTCAATCGGGCGAATTTCGTGATAGCGCTGAAAAAATGACTTGCCGAAAGTGTTGAACAGGGTGCTGAAAGCCAGTTCGATTTCCGGGTGGGCGTAATAAATCGCCGGGTCGATGAATCCAGTAATGCGATCCTGCCCCGCAAGGATATTGGTCGTCCACATATCGCCATGAATCAGTGACGGATAATCCGGTTCTTCCAGCCATTTATCCAGATGCTCGCTGAACGTCTCTAGTCGTCGCAACACCGATTCGGGCAAACGCCCCACCCGCGCGGATTCACGCCCCATGTACAACAGCCTTTGTTCGCGGAAAAAAGTGATCCATGAGTCAGTCAGTGGATTCGGCTGATGCAAACCACCAATCAGCGTATCGCGTTCGAGACCATAGGCCTGACCGCGAATCGAATGTAAATCCGCCAGCAGTTCTGCGGCATGATGCTCGGCTTCCACGCTCAGAAAGCTGTTACCGTCCATGAATTCCATCAGCAGCAGCGTATCCGAACTATGCAGCACATTGGGGACAGGCAGACGGCTGTGCGTTTTCAGATAACGCAGCATATACCCTTCCGGTTCCAGCGTAACGCGGCTTCCATCGGCCACTTTTGCCACGATTGAAGACTGATCCGGCAGATAGACGCGATAGACCTCGCCTATGCACCCGCCGGAAAGCGTTTGAATTGTGCGCGGCCTGGTTCCCAGTATCGTTTGAATTTTCTCAGATATTTGGTCAATCATTGTAAGTCTTTTCGCTGTGATGCCATCTTGTATCGGGCGAAAGCCTTTGATAACATGTTTTCGAAAGGTGTATAAGTGAGATTGTCCCTGATGGCGACTGAAATGCAAGCTCAACTCCGTGTGTATTCCTATATCAAATATGACTACTACGACCAGGTTGAGATTAACGACCTGACTCTGATTTCATCCAATCCTGAGAGCAGTGTGTATGCTTACACGATGAACTATCAGGAACATGGTAACGCGAAAAGCGATGCCCTGATATTGAAAACCTTTACCGACGACGTGCTGGGCAAAGATCGCACCCTGAAGGAGCGTCATGCTCTCAAGCAGTTGCATTTTCGCGGTTATCCTGTCCCCCGCCCCATTGCGTCCGAAATTGATCCCGGTCACATGGGAATGCCATTCATTATCATGGAGCGCGTTCCGGGGAAATTGCTCGGTGACGTATTGAAAGGTTCATCAGATAATGAACAGCAGGCATTGCTAACATCCTTCGTCCAACTGCTGGTCGATCTGCACACCATGAACCTCAAGGCGCTGGTTGAAAACCTGCTCGTGCAGGACGAGTATACCCTCATCAAGCGCGAGTTATACAACCTCAAGAGTCTGGTAGCGTCCTATGAAGCTTTGTCTCCGGTACTTGCGTGGCTCAACGAACACCGTGACGAAGTGCCGTGCAGCCGTCCCAGCATCAACCATCGTGATTTTCATCCCTGGAATGTGCTGCTGACCGACGAAGGCAAACTCTCGGTGATTGACTGGGGCTGGCAAATCAGTGACCCGCGTGCCGATCTGGCATGGCTGCTGGCGAAACTGGAACGCGAGAATATGGGCAGCATGGGTGATTATATTCTGGCGGAGTACGAACGGCTGGATGGTCAAACCATTGAGCACCTCGATTATTTCAAGGTACTGGCGAATCTGCGCTGGTTGGTGGGCGTGGCGAAGGACTTGCAGATCAATCGGGCGCTGCAAAATGGCGCGAGCGATCGTGTTCGGACGGAGCTTCAACCACGACTGAGTACCGCGCTGACCATGATTGAAGCTCCAACAGGTTTGATTCTGCCGAAAGCAGACGACCTGTTCAACATCTTTAAGACGACCTGAATCGTTTAGCGCAATGCTTTCCGCTTTCGTGGCTGCCACATATCCTCGGCCTCGTCGTAATCCTGAACAGGCATCGCGCTGTAGGAATGGCGAAGTTCGCTGATAAGCCGGTAAACCTCGTTCGCATTGGCGATGTCATAGAAGCCGGGAAGCGTATAGCCGAAAAGCTCCATGCCGGTATTGGAATAGTTCGCGCGTCTGCGCCCCCACCAGGGTTGATGTGGTTCTATTCCAAAACTGATCGTGCCGATGCCTCCTGCCCCTACAGATTTCTCCAATGCAGGCAGCATGTCTATCGAAAAAGCATGGAACTTTGTCCAGAACAGCCGGGTTGTTATTAAAATCCGGTGGTTCGTGACGGCATAATATGTGTTGCGATTCCGCGCGTATTTGACGATAAATCGCCCGATCAGCATATACAGCCCGATCAACACATGCGGTAAGCCAAATAGTGCAAATAGACCGGCTCTCGATGCCCCACTCATCCAGAACAGGGCGAACCCGCACCAGAAAAGGCTGAATTTCTTCACCATCAAGCAGTTCATATTCGAAGATGTTCGACTTGCGTTTTGTTTTCATGATGCCCCCTTAGACACAAGCTATTAGGCATCATATTCCGATTACGGAACAAAATACCCCCAGTCATTGGGGGCGCAGGTGAAGATCGTAAACGGCGAAATCAGCTTGAAGAATCAGTGATATGCGCCACCAGTTTTTGGGCTTGCTCAAGAAATGCATCAGCACACTGATATTCATCCCGTAGCACTTTAGCATCCCTATAGGCCGGGTCAATCTGAATGAGCGACTGCCATCCTGCTTTCGCTTCCTCGACCTGTCCCATCGCATATTGCGTAATCGCCAATCCTGCGATAGCAAACTTGTGGTCAGGTTTGATTTCCAGCGCCTTTTTGAAATCCGCCAGCGCCTCCGCATATCGCCCCATCAAAAAATAGGTATGCCCGCGACTACCATAGGCATAGATCAGATTCGGGTCAAACATAATCGCCTGATTACAATCCGCCAGCGCCTTATCAAGTTCACCCATTCGGGAATACAACCAACCCCGATTGTTATAGGCTTTTGCCTCCTGTGGTTTCAGGCGGATAATTTCAGTGCGGTCAGCTAGGGCAGCCCTCAAGTCACCTTTTTTGTTATAAACTCTGGCTCGACCCTGATAGACAGCAAGCAAATCAGGGTATTTTAGTTTGATCGCGCGGCTGTAATCATGGATAGCAGCATCCAAATTGTTTAACTTATCATGAGCCGCACCTCTGGCATTATGAGCGTCTGGAGATTGAGGCTTTATTGCCAGCGCCTTCGTGCAATCATCCACTGCTTCTTCATACTTGCCTTGCTGATATTTAACCCATCCGCGCTCAATAAACGCCTCAGCCTGCCGGGGATTAATCCGAATCGCATGATTAAAATCGTCCAACGCAGCCGTGAGATTTCCTGACCGCCTGAACGCAGTCCCTCTATTAAAGTACCCACCCAGGGATTCAGGTTCAAAGCGCAAAAATTCTGTGAAATCTGAGATGCTCTGTTCCCAATTTCGCTTGATTTCGTAAGTTATGCCGCGCTTAAAATAAACACTCGCTTGTTTGGGATGCTTCAACTCAATCGCTTTTGTGAAATCGGCTATCGCTTCATCGAACTGCCCGGTTTCACCGTATGTGCTACCCCGGAGTTCATAAAGCTGTGGATTTTGTCCGGATAACTCAATCGCGCGACTAAAATCTACTATTGCACTGCTTTTGTCATTCAGGAAATATTTCGAAATCGCCCGTTCAGCATAAACGATGAATTCCTTGTCATTGATGCGGATTGATTCGTTATAGTTATCAATAGCGCGGCTGAAATTCCGTTTGCGCTGAAAGCACATACCTCGATAATAATATGCGATATGAATCATCCGCTGATTGACTTCCAATCCAGCCTGAATAACGTGGGTAAAATCAGCAATCGCCGCGTCATGCTCACGCCGTTTCATGTGGGTAATACCGCGATGGAAACGCGCATCCCCAGAATCAGGCTCAAGACGCACGGCTTCCTCGAAAGCAGCCAGTGAAGCGCTCAGGTCTCCGCGCAGTTCATTTGCAATACCCTGCTGCGTTCGGTATGCGAATGCATCTCGTTTTGCTGCTGCTATAGACGAGGCATCATCCCGCTTGGATGTATAAACTAACACCCCCACCACCGCGAAAATTATGACAACGAAAACCCAGACTGGCATATGTGTTTTCTCATGAAAATTAAAAGAGGCGAGTTTATTTACCCGCCTCTCTATTATCGCCCTATTTCAGTTCCAGCGAATGGTTCGCGATGTTATCGCCAGCCAGCTTCTTGAAGTCAGCCAGAGGCATCGCGCCCAGGTCTTCGTCTGTACGGAGACGGACACTGACCGTTCCAGCTTCGATGTCCTTATTTCCAACGATCAGCAAATAGGGAATATGGCGTTCGCGTCCGTCGCGGATTTTGCCGCCCATGCGCGATTTGCCTTTATCCACTTCCACCCGCATTCCCATCGCCTTCAACTCTTTCGCGATGCCGTCAGCATAGTCGTTGTGCTGGTCTGCCACTGGGATAACCACTGCTTGCACAGGCGACAGCCATACCGGGAATGCACCCGCGAAATGCTCGATCAGAATGCCCGTGAAGCGTTCCATGCTGCCAAACGGCGCGCGATGAATCATAATCGGGCGCTGGCGGGAATTGTCATCTGCCACGTATTCCAGTTCAAAACGCGCCGGCAGATTGTAATCCACCTGTACCGTCCCAAGCTGCCATTCGCGCTTCAACACATCGCGCACGAGGAAATCCAGCTTCGGGCCATAGAAAGCCGCTTCGCCTTCTTCAATGTGGTACGCCAGACCCAACTCATCGCAGGCTTGCACGATAGCAGCCGTCGCGTTCTCCCACAATTCATCACTGCCCACGTATTTATCGCTGGCGGGATCGCGCGTACCAATACGGGCACGAAAATCCGACAGTCCCAGCGAGTTGAAGATGTCCTGAATCAGACTCACGACTTTCTTGAATTCTTCCAGCAGTTGATTCGGCGCAACGAACAGATGCGCATCATCGACTGTGAAACCGCGAACTCGCGTCAAACCGTTTAACTCTCCCGACTGCTCATAGCGATAGACCGTCCCGAATTCTGCCAGACGGTACGGCAAATCACGATATGAACGCATCTCACTCTTGTAAATCATGATGTGATGCGGACAGTTCATCGGCTTGAGCAGGAATTTGTCATCATCCACGTCAATCGGCGTATATTGGCTGTCTTTATAGTAGGGGTAATGCCCCGACGTTTCGTACAGCTTGATGTTGCCGATATGCGGCGTAACGACGGGCAGATAACCATTGTCAATCTGCTTTTCCCGCAGCCAGCGTTCCAGCGTATCGCGCAAAATCGCGCCGTAGGGTTTCCACAGCGGCAGACCTTTACCGACCAGCGGACTGATCGTGAACAGACCCAATTTTTCCCCGATGATACGGTGATCGCGTTTCTTGGCTTCTTCCAAAAGATGCAGATAATTCTGCAAATCTTCCGGTGATTCCCACGCCGTACCATAGATGCGCGTCAGTTGTTGACGATTTTCGTCGCCGCGCCAGTATGCGCCTGCTGGCGGCTTAAATGTCACACTGATCGCATCCGGGTTAATCTCGCGCGTGTTCTTGACGTGCGGACCCCGGCACAAATCCGTGAACGTATCCTGCGTCCAGAATGTGAGCTTATCGGCTGGCGCGGCAATTTCCGCACCATTCTCATCCACTCTCCCCGCCACCAGATCATTAATCAATTCGACCTTGTAGGGCTGATCCTTGAAAAATTTCAGCGCTTCGTCGGGCTTCACTTCTCGTACCGAGAATTCGTGCCCTTCCTTGATGATTTCTTTCATGCGATTTTCGACCCACTGCAAATCCTCCTCGTTGGGTGGACGCGGCAGTTCGAAATCATAGTAAAACCCGTCCTCAATCGGCGGCCCAATCGCAATGTGCGCTTCGGGGAATCGCTCCAGCATCGCCTCTGCCATGATATGCGCTGACGAATGCCGGATGCGGTATAGCTGACTATCCTGATAGTTCTGCTTGGACATGTTTGCTCCACTTTGTGATAACTGGCGGAGATACAGTCATCTGTACCCCGCATATGTAGACAAAATAAAAAACGCCAGGATGGTGTCCTGGCGTATTATAGACGGCTTAGTGTTGTTCGTCAGGTGTTACCCATCGACAACCAGGACATCAGAAATGACAACAGCGGCGACCTCAGTGGTGGCACGCTTGCCAGGAGTAGTAGTTCGGGTAGTGTAGTCATCCTCGTGTTCCGTTACCAGCGTGAACACGCCTCCAAACACATCGAGTGCCAGGAGATTATCAATCGTATCTTCAATCGTGTCGCGCTCCAGATTATCCAGCACGACGTGAGGCGTTTCCAGTACAGCGTAGCGCACCGGAGGAGCATCTGGAAGCTGCTGCCCGACCGTATAGCTCAACTGCATCTGCCGTTGGAGGTAGGGAAAAGTAATGAATAAAGCATTATAAATTTTGCCTGTATCCATCTCGACAATGACATCGCACGAATCGGGTTCGTTTACATCACTGTGATGCATTTCAATCCAGACATGCTTGGGAATCTCAATCATGGTACTAATAACTCACTGGATATATAACAGAGATTTTGTAAGTTGTAATTTTGCATCTGTCGTTTGTAATTTTTATCACTTACCGATGAAAGCATATGACAAAAACAGTCCCGTTGTCAAGCGGGTTAAGGTCATGGTTCATTGAGGTTATCGCGTGAATATACACAGTAGCATCCCTGCCCACAGCGGCTTAAAATAAAAGCCACATAACCAACGCAAACACACCATGAGGGATCAGTAAAGATGCCAGCAACCATTCTCGCCGTTGACGATGACTGGATGAATCGCGAAATGCTACAGGCGCACCTGGAAAATGCTGGTTTCCGTGTTCTGCTGGCAAATAGTGGAACCAAAGCGCTGGAAATTGCTGCATCGGAACATCCTGATTTGATACTCCTCGATGTGCGGATGCCCGGTCTGGATGGCTATGAAACCTGTATACAACTCAAGGCTGCCCCACAAACGCAGCATATTCCTGTCCTGATGATTACGGCTCTGGAAGATGAAGAAACGAAAGCACGGGGGAGAGAGGCAGGAGCAGCCGATTTTGTGCCAAAACCCTTCGATCTTGACCAGATGTTGCATCAAATCCGGCATTTTCTAACCTAGCGATCTGCATCTATACCTGACGTTTGCCCCACGAAAAGCGGCTCACTGTTGGAATCGATTGATCTTGCTGGTAAAACAGTACATCGGACAGCGTTGAGGATATGAACGGATGTCATTTGGGAGGCGAACGCCAAATCGGCGCGCTGGTGACGG
>JBGAGR010000097.1:0-24125 GCA_044226645.1 Aggregatilineales bacterium | reverse complement strand
CAAAGGGACATCTTTGGCAGCGATGACAACATACAGAATGCGAATCTTTTTCTTATCGGTCACTTCTTGGCCTTTTCAGCGAGTCTTGCTTCGATCAAATTGGATATGGTTTCCAGCCGATTTTCCCAGGTGTGCTGGTGGGCATAGGCGGAACGTTCGCGCTGCTTTTCCGGCGTATCCTCGGCAATGGCCTGTTCCATTGCCGCGATGAAACTTTCGGTATCCCCGGCGCAGCGGATATTATCGCCGTAAATGGCGAGGGCTGGTAGGGGAGTCGATACAACGGGTTTGCCAGCCGCCAGATATTCCAGCGTTTTCAGCGGATGCATATACAACGTGTGTTCATCGACGATGTAGGGAATGAGACAGAGCGACATGGATTTGAGATAACGCGGCAAATCTTCTGCCGGCTTGCGTCCCAGAAAATGGACATTCGGTAGGCTTTCCAATGCGCTCACATCAACCCGTTCGCGTACCACCGGGCCGATAAAGACGAGTGTCCATTCGGGATGTTTGGTGGCGGCGAGGGTCAGTGTTTTGACATCAATACGCTGGTTGATCTGCCCGACAATACCAATAATGGGGGAGGGGAGGTGTTCGAGTTCCGGCATCGGCTGGCAGTCTGGCTTGAGCGCTTCAGCAAAATGGGCAGCATCAATGCCATGCGGGACGTAATAGGTATGCGGATTAAACTGCACCTTCGTTTCACGCAGATTTTCAGTGGTGGTCATGACCATATCGGCTGCTGTAAGCAGTTCATGTTCACGGGCGCGCATGGACTCGATGCGATTCGAGCGCTGCGCCATACTGGGATGATCGTCGGTGATGGCGTACAGGGCGAATTTTTCCCCGGTGTGCCCGATCATCTGGCCTGCGTCAGGGTCATAAATCCACAAAATCGGGTCATGAAAATCCAGTTTTCGCGCGATTTTGCGCACCCATCCGCTGCGCACGGTCTGGTTAAACCAATTAATCGGCTTCTCGAAGCGCATGGGCAGCACGTTCTCGCTGACGTTGCGGATGCTGTCTGACCACCAGCGGCCTAACTGCTTGCTGACGAATTCGCGCTGGTTCGGGCTGAGATACGACAAAAACGTGACCGGGCGCTCGACATACAGCACGCGATTTTGTGCCGAAAGCCGTTTCATATACTGCTGGTTGCTCAACCACACAGCATCCCAGAAGGTCATCGATATACAGATGATGTCCTGATTTTTAAGCACTGGCATTCCTTAACTGGTCGCTGGTTGGGCACGTCGGAAAATTTTGTTCAGCACTTTATCCTGTAGATTCAACATGCGCAGGATAATTGTGCCGACCATGAGCGAATAGGCCGCGCCTGCCACAATCACTTTGACCAGGATGGTAGCATCAACAGCTTGCAGCCCCAGAAAGATCACCGCCATGACCGCGCTCACGACCAGCGGCTTACGGAGGATATTCCAGGCGCGGATCGAAAACAGACGGCTGCGAACGGCGTAATAGAACTGCCCCGCGCCGCTGACCTCGACAATGAGCGCTGAAATCGCCGCGCCGATGGTCTGCAAGGGGGTAATCAATAAAATGCTCACGACTGCGCCAATTCCGGTGTTGATGACCACCGTTCGCAGATTGATGCGTTCGAAGCCTTTCGCCATCAGCAGGTAGCTCAAAGCGCGGGTGATCGAGAGCGGAATCATCATCAGTCCGGCGATTACCAACGCGGTACTGGCATCCGCGAATTTTTTATCCCGGTAGACAAAGACCAGGAAATCGCCGCCGATAAACAGGAAGCCGACCAGCAGCGGAATTGCCACCACCAGCAGCGTCGAGATGATGGTTTCGGTCAGGCGCTGCAAGCGTTCGTTATCTTCATCTTTCACGCGCGTCATAGAGGGCAGGGCAGCCACCACCAGACTTTGCGAAATCAACTGGAAGGGCTGAAGAAGCTGTATTGCCGCGCCATATAATCCGACGACGGTTTCCCCTGCGAGGAGCGAGAGGAAGAAAATCTGCATCCGCAGCTTGAAGACCGATACGCTCTCGATGGCGAGGAAGGTGCGCACGGCTTTGGCGGTTTCGCGCATAAAAGGCCAGTCGATTTTCCATTCAATCGGGCGGTTCATGCGGAGGACAAAGCCCCACTCGATGAGCAGGATGACGATTTCAGAAATGACCAGCACCGCGCCCACCAGATTGATACCGTATTCCAGCTTGAGCATGACGAACATCACGATCAGCCGCAGGATATAAATCGGTACGGTGCTGATGGTGATGAGGTGCATCCGTTCCTGCGCCTGAAAAATCGCTTCAGTGACGTTGGAGATGCCATACGGGATGAGCGCCGCGCCGACTATCCAGCACAACACCATCGTGGCGCGTTTGTAGGGCAGCACCGCCACCAGTAAAAACAGGGCAGCATAGGCCAGCAGGCTGAAAAAGAACTGCAATAACGACCCACTGATCAAACAGGTCTGGATTCTATCGGGACGCTTGGCGATTTCCCGTGTCAGCAGGGTTTTGAGTCCCTGCGAGGACATGGTCATGAAAATGAAATAATAGGTGAAAGCCAGCGTATACTGCCCCAGTTCATAGGGGCCGAGGACACGGGCAATCGAAATCGACAGAATAAACGATGTGGCGTTCTGGGTAATCTGGTTCGCCAGCAGAGCCAGTGAATTACCGACCAGTTTGAAGCGCGTGCTGCTCACGTTGAATACTACCTTTGGTTGCGGAAGATAAATCGTTCGCCAGCAGCGCGTCTTCCTGCTGCTGCATACGGATCATAGCCGTAATGAGGGCGGCGTTTGTCCAGATGATCTGGGCAAGTACCCGTGAGGCAAAAATCTCGACCATCATATGGGTCGCCGCGCCTGCCATGCTGGCGAGGATGCCCAACGCCAGCAGCCCATAAAACTGCTGACCTTTTCGGATGAGTTTGATGGCGTGCCATGCAATCGCCAGCCAGAAGGCAACGAACAGGGCAAAGCTGATTGTGCCAGTCTCCGACCAGATGAGCAGCCAGCCATTATGCACCAGATTCAGCCATGCGCCGAACTGGTCGATTTCGATGTAATCATAAAGCGCGAGGCCGAAATTATTCCAGCCCACGCCGACAACCGGATTCGCGCGGATCATATTCGAAGCAATTTGCATCAAGGGGCCGCGTGCGTCGGCAGCGCCGTTATCATCGGCTGACAGCCGGGTAATGATGGGGCCGGAGAAGATGACACCCAGGATGGATACCGATATGAAAATGGCCGCAAGTGCTTTCAGACTCAGCCACTTTTTGGCAATACTGACGACCAGAATAATGCCGATGCCGATGAGTATGCCTGTCCATGCCCCACGTGATTCGCTCCCGATCAGATCGTAACTTGCCAGCAGCAGGGTAGCCAGCAGCACAGCGCGCTGCCAGGATTTGAGTTTGAGCGCCAGACAGGGCAGGAGCAGCAAAATCATCTGCATCAGGAATGCCCCGGCGCTGTTAGGACTCCTGAACGTCCCGGTCACACGATTCTGGAATTTCACCAGCGTATCGTTGGGGATAATCTGCGTGACTTTGAGCTGCATCACCCCACCTTGCAGCAGCAGCCCCAGCGCCAGCAGCATCACAATCATCAGTAAATCCTGCTGCGAATGGATATGATTTGCCAGATAGAAGAACAGCGCCAGCATGGTGATATAAATCCACACCATGTAGAGCGACAAACTGACATCCCGCGCAGCGGTTAGTGAGACCAGACTGGCGAGGAAGAAACTCGCTCCAAAGCGCCCGATGGTTCCCGCGCTGGGATGCAGCGTGAAAGGTGCTCCATGCGCGTGGCGGTATTCGAGAATCCAGACAAAATACAAAATCACCAGCGCAATGGTGGTGACGGAGATATTGAAACCACATTCGGACACGAAAATATTTTCAACGCAGGGGATGTGAAAATCGAACCCGGTTGTCAGATCGAAAAATATAGCCGCCAGCAGCAGACGTTTTATATCGCCCACTGCCAGCACAAACACCACGCCGATGACTCCACCGACGATAACCGCCGTGAATTTGAGGGGCAGATCAGTCAGGCTGATCCCCAGCACGATTAAACCAGCACTGATACCGCAGATCAGAGTCAGAATGCTTTCGGTCAGAAAGCTGGTTTGTCTCAGGCGATACATCATAACAACATTTCCACATTCAAAAAGCGCACCAACATCATCATCAACCCTCAACTGGCTTTAATCGGCTGTGAGAGATTGAGTGCCGTTCTCGACTTTTTAACCATTTCCCAGAGCGTGTAAACCATATAAATCCCGATACACATAAACGTGAATTCGTAATTACTTTCCTGAATCTCTCCCGGCTGTCCGAGATAGGTTAAGCGGCTGACGAGGATTGAAAGCGCAAAGTTCATGATGACCATTACCCCGAATAACCAGGGAACCACCGTGATATAGCGTTCCAGCCATGCTTTCGCCTTTTTAGAGAAACGGGCTGCCAGCGGCAGAATCAGCGTGTAGGTGAAAGCAAAAGCCTGATACATGCGGAAGGGCAGGGAATTTTTTGCTCCGAACAATTCCAGATTATGCAGGTTAATCTCGTTCTTGTCGTTGATTTCGCCGACCACTTCCGGTGTTTTTATGCCTAAAATGCGCTGTCCCCAACTGATTTCCTCACCGCCGCCAAAGAAAAACAAGGCTGCCAATCCCAGATACGATAGTTTGCGGATCATGCTTTGCTGGGGTTTTTGATCTGGTTTCCGGCTCAGGAAGAACGAATACAGATATAACCCCGATGCCGCGAACAGGCTGAGCGCCCCAACATTTTCAAAATAATGATCTTCGGCGGTGATGTCATCAACTGTATCCTTGTCCAGCGTAAACATCATGAGATAAGTTGCTGCTACATATATCAGGAGTGCGAAGAAAACAAATTTTCCCTTAGTCATAATATTTACTCCGGCGATGTTTAATCTTTGGTTAAGTTATCCTCCCGGAACATAACATTTGACTAAAAAATTCTTAACATTAAAGGAGGGTTTTCGCCCTCCCTTAAATCGCCTTATTTATGCCATGTGATAGCTGGATGACCGGATGGGCGCATCATTCAAAATCCAGCCGAGCGGCCTGGCGCGTAAATCCGCAAATTGAGACTGTACGCCGAGGATGGCTTCCCGGTCTGTTTTGCCGCAGCGGGCGACAATCAATATCCCATCTACGACAGGAGCCAGCATTGCGGTATCCACCACCGGCAGAACCGCCGGGCTGTCGAGCAAAATCAGATCATACTTGGGAGCCAGTTCCAGCAGCAGATCAGCCATGTAAGCCGACCCTAACAGCTTGGTTGGGTCATCCACATGCGGCCCACTGGTGAGCACTTCCAAACTGCGGATGTGCGTCTCCTGAATCGCGTCGGACAGGCTGACTTTCTTTTCCAGTACAGTGGTTAAGCCCACATCATTCAGCACATTAAACAGAAGGTGCTGGCTGGAACGCCGCATATCGCAGTCGATCAGCAGCACGCTTTGACCCAATTGAGCAATCGAGACCGCCAGATTGTAGGTAATGGTCGATTTTCCCTCGCCATCGTCCGGGCTGGTAATCATCAGATTTTTCAGTTGATGTTCTTTTTGCAGGGAAAAGACATTGGCGCGTAAACGGCGGTAGGCTTCCCGCTCAACGGGCGGCATTTCCTCGAAGCGAATGTGCTTATCCTGCGCTTTCCCCAATTCCGCGAGCACTGGCAGATTAACATAGTGCTTGAGGTGCGATGTGTTATAGACCCGGCTGTCGATGTTGCTGAGGATGAGGGCTAACCCGGTTCCGCCCATCAGTCCCAGTATCACGCCGAGGGCGATATTCAGGGTTTTCTTGGGGGAGGTGGGGTCACGGGGCGGCGAAGCGGGTTCGATCAGGGTGATGGAATTGACGCGGAGGGCTTCACTGAGCCGCGCTTCATCGTACTGCTTGAGCAGCGTTTCATAAGTTTGCTGTTTGATGACGATCTCACGGCTGAGTTCTGCTATTTTCGAGGGATCTGCATTGGCATCCGCAGCCATCGTGTTGTACTGCGTGCGCATGTCGTCCAGTTCGGTTTGCGTCTGGGTAATCTGATCCTGAATGGCGGTAGATGCACCCGTCACCCCGGCGATGGAATTGGTCTGCGAAATCAGCGCCTTCGCCAGCGAATTGGCGATGTCAGCAGCAAGCTGCGCATCCGAATTGTTGACTTTGAGTTCGATCAGCTCGGTTTCCTCGATAGCCTTGACTTCAATCATGCTTTCCAGCCGGGTGGAGGACATATCCAACTGAAGTTCCGCAATCACCTGACTGAGCAGCGGCTTGGTGCTGGCGATGATGGTATAGGTATTCATCAGCCGCTGAACATATTGCAAATCCGCTCTATCTGTTGACGGATTCGGCGCGGCGGACACCCGCAGCAGTGCGCTGGATGTATAAACCGGCTTGAGGATGAAGTTCGCCGCGATGGCGATAATGACGGCGATGATGGTGGTGGCAGCAATAATCCACTTCCGCCGCCAGAGAATATCAAGGAAATCGAGTAAATCCACGCTTCTTACCTTGTCTAGCTTCCAACACAATTTATCAGGCAGTAATGGTACACGGAAACGCCGGGGAATTCGACGGTACTCAGCAGCACATAGCGGCTCTTGAGGAGGGTTTCCAGTTCATTATCCGGATCGGTTTGCCAGGGACGCGATTTCACAAACCAGAGGGAAGCCGCGCCATCTGCCGCCTGATCGACCAGCGTCAGGGCTGGCTGAGTCGGCACATTGGAGACAACGACATTTCCCCGTGTGAAGTACCAGTCAAATATCCGCCCCACCGTCGCCACCAGAATATGATCGTCTGGCTGAATCTCCGAGGCCACATACTGCGCCGCGCCGCGCACATCTTCTCTGGCATAAGTCGGATCATAGGTGTTGTTGTGCAGCGACATGGCATTGTAAAAAGTAAATATTGCCAGAAAAATCATCCCCACATAACGGCGCTTGGAATGGGTTATCCCCGCTGCAAAAATAAACAGCAGCGCCGGGACAGAAAATAATACATAGCGCACATTAAAAGTCATGCTGGGATGCAGATAGGGGATGATGACTGCAATAAGAACAGGCAGAAAAACCCATCCTAACAGCAGCGTGAGTTTGTCTAGACTCTCGCGGCGCAGGCGGTCAACCCCCATCACGAACAGCAGCGCCGAAATCAGGAAAATGGGAGCAATAAGCACCCGGTAGGGGGCTAAAACATCCAGACTCAGACTGCGCAGTTGCGGAATAGGCGGCCCTAAGGAATAGCCATTAATAAAAGCAAAATAATTGTACGGCAGTCTGAACAGGGCGGATATTTGTCTGCCGCCGATTTTCTCCTCTGGCATCCCTATCATGATGATGATCCAGGGTAGGTAGGCCAGACCGAGGACGAGGTTGGTCACGAACCAGCGTGTGATAAAACGGCGGTGAAAAAGCAGGAAATGTAAGCCGAGTGTGCCGACCAGCAGAATAGCATAAAGCTGGGTGTAAAGCGCCAGCAGGGCAGCCAGAATATAACCGGCCCAGAATTTCCAGTCGTTCTTTTCCAGCGCACGCAGATACATGTAAACCATCAGCAGACAGCCGAACACCAGTTGGCTGTACATGCGGGCATCCTGCGCGTGCCAGATCAAAATCGGTGAAATGCTGACCAGAAAAGTGGCGATTAAAGCGGCGCTGTTGGAAAGCAGGCGTTTCCCAATGACGTAGGCCAGCGGGATGCTCAAAACGCCGGGGATAAACGACACGAAGCGCACGATAAACTCGGATTGTCCGAGTAAGAGTGCCCCGCGCAGGAGGTAATAATAAGTGGGGGGATGAATATCCCGCAGCGACAAATCCACTGCATAACGGATGGATTCCATCTCGTCGTACCAGAAATTCTGCGTGCCGAGATGAAAACCGCGCAAGGCTGTCCCCAGCAAAACACACAGCCCAACAAAAACCAGACCCAGCGTATAGACCTGGGTCGTGGTGGTTTCGGAACTGGTGTTTTTGAGGGAAAAAATCCAGCGTCGCAGTTTAAAATCCGTCGTCGTCACTTAGCACCACGACCTGTCAGCACAGCGGGGACTGTCAAAAACAGAATCTTGATGTCCATCCACAGCGAACGCTTTTGAATGTATTCGACATCCAGCTCAACCATCTGATCCAGTGTTCCACGTCCACGCAGGTTGACCTGCCACCAGCCGGTGATTCCGGGCAGGGCATCCAACCGCATGAGTTGTTCCGTTTTGTAGGCTTCGGTTTCATAAAGCGGCACCGGGCGCGGCCCCACCAGACTCATATCCCCGCGCAGCACATTCACCAACTGGGGGAGTTCGTCCAGGCTGGTCGCGCGCAGGATACGTCCGATACGGGTGACACGCGGGTCAGATTTGGGCTTAACCACCTGCTGAACATCATCGGATGTGTTTAATTTCCCTGCCACCCAATCCTCAACCCACTGCTTATGAGCGGCTTCATTGCCAGCCGGATTATGCTGCATGGTGCGGAATTTATAAATATTGAAGGTGGTGGTAATCAGAATCGGCTTATTGGATGAAAAATTAAAGACGCGCTTGCCAGCCCGTGTCTGCTTGAAAATAATCGGGCCGGGTGAATCCAGCCGGATGAGCAGGGCAAGCACCAGCAGGATAGGCGAAAAAACAATCAGCATGATGAGCGAAACGGTAATATCAAAAAGCCGCTTCAGCAGGTTATACAGCGAACTTTCCTGAATGTTTTCCATCGGCGTACTCAGCCAGTGCTGAATATTGCTGCGGGCGACAATCGCTTTAAAGGTCAGCAGAACAATCTGCACATCCAGCTTCAACGAGCGATTGTGGATATATCGGAGATCGACTTCAAACATTTCCTTCAACGTCCCCAGATAACCGCGTGTGACCTGCCATAATCCGGTCACGCCGGGGCGGACATTGAAACGCTCGGCATAGGCCGGGTCGAAATCCCGTTCCAGCCCGCCCACTGTGATGGGACGTGGGCCGACGATGGTCATATCGCCCTTCAGCACATTGATAAATTCCGGCAGCAGTTCCAGACTGGTTTTTTGCAGGAAGACCCCCACACGGGTGATGCGATCATGTTCGACCATGCGTTTGGGGGTGCGGTCAAAATCTGACGCGACGATGCGGAAGTGATACAGGCTGAAAATCTCTAAATCCCGGGGTGAAGTGGGATTACCGCCCTTGCGCCGCTGTCCGATACGCCGTTCACGCACCAGAACCGGGCCGGGTGAATCCAGTTTTATCGCGATAATCAGGAAAAGAATGATAGGGGTGTTCAATACAAGGATAGTGAAAGATATTAAAATATCGACTATCCTTCTCATCTCAAAACCTCCCACTTTTTCAGTGGACTGCAACAATAAATTACCCGTTAAAGGCTGTCCCATAAGCCACCCCTTTCATTCTAATATATAAACGTTTGTTTTTGGGGTCATTGGATTTCAGCGCTTCCGCCGGGACACACTACAATTGGGGAAGTGTGCCCTAACGGGAGACAGATCATAAACAAACTTAAGACGATAACCTCTAAATTGCCTAACATATGTTAAGAAAATTACCAACAAAATGTAAAATGAGTTGGCGTTTTTTCTTTTCCGCTATACCGACACAAAAACGGGAAAAAAGTTGCGGCAATTTTGACCCCATTAGCTCCGACATCGCGGACAGCCTCATCAGCAGGTTTGGGCTGGTAGTGGACATCAAACAGCAGCGGGAAATCCGGTTTTCCGGTCAGACCGGGAATCCACATGTGCAGATCAGTAAAGCCCCAGGTAGAGAATGAAGTGCAAGCTGTCGATTGCAAGCATACATCCGCCGCTGTCCGGTAGACATCCGCCTGTAGACCTATTTTTTCGGTAAGCTGCTATGTAGGTGAAAAACCACACCGTCGATGGGGGTACCGCCTTCGCACAGCCTTTTTACCAGAGGCTGTCCCGCAAATGACTTTCCTAGTTTACGTCTTTCATAATCTCATCCTACATAGCAATTTTGTCCTCGTAACACCTGACCAAAGTATGGAGGTAGCACCACGCTAAACGGTGGACGCTGTTTTTAACACTGAATTCTCACCTGGATTTTGCCTTTTCTCCCCTCTCCTGGGCGTACTCGCCGGTTGGGAGAGGGGCGGGGGTGAGGGCTTAATTTCCATCCTTGCTAAAGTTACTGGATTCCAACCATTACGCCACTGACCGAATACAAAAAAGCCGCTCCGTTGCCACAGAGCAGCTTTAAAAACCGAACTCGAACTCTCCATCAAGGTGCATGGAAAGTCAGATTATTTAATTGTTAAACTTCGTCAAGCAGCATCGTACTAGCCAATGCCGCTCTAAAGGACATTGTTAGCGAGGAATTCAGGTTGACTGCCACCTGCCGTGATTCACTTGTTTATACGATAAGGGACGCGCCATTCCACCGGGGTTCACGAACCGTACGATTCGTGGTGCATTCGGAGATCGCAAATCCCCGAAATTCCAAAGCCTGTTTGCTGGCAGGCTGCCCCAACACACCGGAAGCGATCCGGCGCATTTGGTTTTATAGCACAGTACAGCAGCACTCTGTACTTGATAAAGAATTTATCCCAGAATCAACTACTTGTCAAGTAGTTTGTTTACGCTTTCGCTGTGGGCCAATGCCTTTTTTGGTTTTGTGTACCAATAAATCAGGGAGCCACAATTCATAACCGAAAGAACGTGTCCGAACGCGAATATCACGTTCTGCTTCTGGCTTCTCCTGATTCGTTACCGCCAGCTTGGTGACATACTGGCGGGTATAGCCTACAGTGTCGGCTGCTTCCCGCACACTGACCCAGATTTCTTCACTCGGATTGGCAACATAACTGACATCGTTCCCCTCAAAATAGTGGATAAGATCAGGCAGCCAAATCTCATAGGCATGGCCTTCCTTACGCACCCGAAGGGATCGTTCATTTTCAGGGAGCCGCAAATTTTCCCTTGCTAAACGGCGCACATGATCGAGGTGATAGCCTGTACGCTGCGCACCTTCGTCAACCTTCACCCAGATTTCTTCAACCAACAAAAAACCAGCCTCACATCGAACAATGTCCTGGAGTCATTATAACAACGGGGAGGGCTTTTAGGCTATTGGAGAGGGGAGAGAGACGCGATAATTATTTTGACTGTAGGGGGTATGCTCATGTGAGTTCTGCATGAGGTGGGATATCGATGAACGGTAAGCATGTGAAAAAGACCATAGTGGTGGTTGTTGTTGCGCTGATTGTCGCCAGCATTTTTGTCATAGACATTAACTGGACAAGTGAGGTTGCATATAACCTCTATCACAGCTACTTCGCCGACATTGCACTGCCCTTTATGCTTTATCTGCTCCTGGTTCCCAATGCCGGACGGAATCGGCTCATCGCACACTGGTGGCAGAGGGCGCTGGCTGTATTTGCCTTGTGTACAACCTCTGAAATCTTGCAGTATTTTGGGATATTTGCTTTGGCGCGTGTTTTTGACCCGCTGGATATTGTGATGTACGGATTAGGGGTGCTGTTGGCTGCGTTGGTTGATCGACTATTATTGACGCGGATTTTTCCGTTTTGGGATTAACCGCTTTGTCGGAAAATGTGAAAAACAGTTCATAAGGCTGAACGATACACCGCTGACTTACTCCCCCTTTCTCTATCGGTACTCCGAATGGGGAAAGGGGGTTGGGGGGATAGGGGTTGCCCATCATTGACCCGCAGGCGGTGTACAGGCCGTCGGTTCGAGTCCCGCCAGATACGGCGTGATGACCTCATCCGCGACAGGCGGCGCTTTGGTGATCTGTTCGCATACCAGCCCCAGCAAATCGGTATCGGTCAGCGGCGGGTCGCTGCTCTCAACCTGCTGCAACAAACCGATATTGAGCATATCTGCCCGCTGTGTCGTGGTGACATACCCCAGAACCTTGTTGGGGTGGTTATAGTCGAACTGCTGAATCCCCCCGTCAAAGGTGATGAGCGGGGCAGCAGCTCCCGGCTGCCAGAACTGCGCCGGACTGGTCTGGTAATTCACGACAAAGAAAGTGCCGTTTTCCAGCGAAAAGACGTTGGTGGCGATGTCCGGCAGCGTCGTCGTGAGGGTCATTTTATCCACGCCGAACTGCCAGATTTCCGCCGGAGCCTCGGCATAAACCAGCGCCAGATAGGCTCCGTCATTGAGCGACACGATATTTTGCACCGCCAGATTTTGATTGCCGAGCGTCCCAACCAACTGTCCGGTGATGGCGTTCCAGACTTCGGCGGGCTGGTTGTTTTTATAGCGCACCGCGAAGAAGCTGTCGCCCTGAATCGGAATCACAGCGGCAACATCGCCATTTAACCGCGCCAGCAGCTTTTCCGTTTTCAGTGACCACAGTTCGGAAATGCTGTTGTTCAAATACTGGATGATGACTTCTTCTTGTCCCAGAACGGCTTTCACATCGGTGGTAGCGAGGTGTCCGTTCAGCGTGGCGACCATGCCCAGCGGAGAAGTCCGCCAGATTTCGCTGTTCGACAGGTCGTTGTAGCGGATGAAGAAATACTGCCGATCCAGATAGGTGATGCTGACATCAATCGGGCCGCGCAGGGTTTGCACCAGCGCCGCCGGATTAGCATCAATCCAGATTTCGGCGGGTTTATTGCCCTCATACTGGACAATGAAATAATCGCTTCCCTGAATAGTCGTCACTGTTTCAACGCGACCCACAACCTGTGTCAGATTGCGCAGCGGGTCAGTGCGCCAGATGTCGTCAAATTGTCCACTACGGCGCAGGGCGAAAATGCGGTTGTCGAAGTTGGTCGTGACCACATCATCGGCAGGCTGAACCATCTTGCCGCTGGTAATCTCCCAGATGCCGCCTTGCGTGGCATGGTTGGTATACCCGGCAAAGAAGTAGCCATCTTGCAGCGGCGTAAGTTTCTCAATATCGCCATCCAGCGTGACAACGGGCTGCGCCGATGCGACATCCCACAATTCGCTGGGTTTTCCATCATCGTAGCGCAGGACAAAATAGGTTCCCTCCGCCAGCAGGACAAAATTGGGGATTTGCACCGTCGCATTTTCATCCGGGGGAGGGGCAATCTCTTTGTCCAACTGTTTTATGACGCTGTTTTCCTCGGCATTCCACAATTCATCGGGAACCGCCGGGTCAAGATAATCGACAAAGAACAGCGGGCCATCGCCCACCGGGATAAGCTGGTCAACCGGAGCCGCCAGCGTTTTCACCAACTGCGGCGGATTCAACTGCCACAGTTCATCGGGCTTGTCGGCATAATCCAGAACGGCGTAGGTGTTGTTGTCGATAAACCAGCTTCGGGCAACATCCGAAGCTACACTGAGCGATAGATTGGCCTTGAGGACGGTTTTCATGGCCTGACTCACGATGGGGTCGCCGCCTTCGCCCACATTCGCCAGTTCGCGTGAACCCGCTTCTGCCACCAGCCGCAGCGCTGCCGCCGGGTCAGAAACGCTGAGACGTTCCGCCGACTGTGCCAGACTGCTGATGATATAGGCTTGGAGTAACGCCTGTTTCTGCTGCGATGCATCCAGCGTTTGCTGAAGTGAAGCCACGCCCGCCAGCGCTTCGGCATTCGAAGCAATCTGCGTGACCAGTGCTTCAATCGTAGAGGCGGCTCCGGCGTGTTCGGCCTCCTTAATCGCCGCGTCTGTCGCCATCAGATTATTATCCGCGACGGAGGTCGCCAGTTGATTTTGTGTGTCGGCCTGCTGCGTGGCGAGATCGGCCTGCTGCGTCCCCAGATTATCCAGCGTGACCACGTAGGCATCCTGTATACCCTGCGCGGTTGCCAGATCGTGATTCAGATTGGCCTGAACCGTCGCCAGCGCATTTTTTTCCTGAAGGGTCTTGACCGAAAACAGCGAAACAGCGCCAATAATCAGCAGCGCGACCACCAGTGCAGCCGCCAGCGCGCGGAACAAACGGCGGCGGCGTTTTTGCTGCGCGATCTGCTGCGACTGAACCGATTGGCGAATCTGGTTGCTGACATCGACGAAATTTTGCAGCAGCGGCGAGACAAAATGATCGGGATTTTGTACCCAGTTCAGCGCTTCATCCAGACCGAGGCCGCGCAGCAGTGTTTGCTCGGAATATTCATGGGCGACCCAGACCGCCGCTAATCGTTCCAGCCGACTGCGGTAGCGCAGTTCTTCCGAACTTTCATTCAGCCAATCGGCGTAGCGGTGCCACTCTTCCAGCACAATCGGATTGGTGATCTGGATGGTGCGTTCGCCCGTCTCAACATCAACCGAAGTCGTCAGGATTTGCGTTTCCAGCAGCCGCGCCAGCGTCCGGTCAACTTCACCCGTTTCGACCCAGGTAAATTTGATCTGGTCATAGGGAACGAGACCCATAACGGGCGTTCCATCTTCCGTAAACTCTAACGCTTGCAGCAGAATGCGCTGTGCCACGCGCTGCTGAATCGGGCTGAGCGTTTCAAAAATCTTTTCCGTGACCTGGCTGAATGAACCGGCAACGCCGCCATGTGCATCATACAGATTGAGGGTGGGATTGCTGCTCTCAAACAGACGGAAAAGCTCAAACGAGAGCAGGGAGAGCGCACCGGGTTTTTCCAGCCGGGTCACATCTTCCACGATGCGATTGACGAGGCTTTTGTCTAAAGACAGGCCCGCCATCGCAGCCGGTTTCTGCACAATCTCGACCCAATCGGTCTGTTCCAGCGGCGGCATGGTGACGAGGTTGCCTTCCAGCAGTCGATTCCAATTGGGATACTCTTGCAGGCGTTTCTTAAAGCCCGTCTGCATGACCAGACAAATCGCGAAGGTGCCGCTCGATTTTTGAATGGTGTGGTACAGCAGGTCGAGCATGTAAACCCGATCCGCCACCGAAGCATAATTAAACAGCGCTTCCACATCATCGATCACCAGCAGCAGTCGTTTACCATCGCTGGTAATTTCGTTGACCAGTTCGCTCAACGCCTGACGATTGGAATACAGCGTGTTAAACAGGGATTCGGGATGCTTGAGAATCGGTTGAAGCACCGTCGCAAGCTGGCGTACCGGTTGGCGACCCAGCCGGATATAGAGCGGCAGCCAATTTTCGGAACTATTACGCAGCAGTGGAATTAATCCGGCGCGGACAAGTGAGGTTTTGCCGCTGCCGACATCACCAACCAGCGCGACAAAACGGTTCCCCCCGACAATATGATCGCCCAGCCATCCGACGACAGGCTGGCGACCCTGAAAGAAAGACTGGTCGAGTTCTCCATAAGCCGACAACCCCTGATACGGATTGGGTGGCAGAGCAGCGGCCAGCCGTTTCAGTTCGTTCAGCACTGCACCATACGCACCGACATAATCGGGATACAGATCGATGCGCTTGCCGGACAGACCCGCCGGAGCAGCCGCGTTTTCCAATTGAATCAGAATCGTAGGTGTGCTGCTGTCATCCGGGGCAGGGGCAGCGCCAGCCGTCACAAAGACCAGCTTCACGTCATGTGCCGTCAGCGGGTCAGTGGTGATAGAAAAACCCGCGTTTTGCAGATCATCGAGCAAACGCTGGGCGTAAAAGTCGTCAGGCAGAAGGGTAAACAGGATCATCACGTAATGTCTCGTAAGTTTGCCGTTACATCATATCAAGTGAAACAACGCTTGAGCAGGCTGTTTCGTCCAATAAACAAACTTCAATTATAGTGATTATGAGAATTGGGCAAGCGAAATCGGATTAGAGATCGATTTTTATGCTGCCAGTGTGTTCGATTCACATTGCAGAGCACTAACAGGAAAAGGCAGCAAGAGTCTATCCCGGTATTCTAACGACACCGGCTGACTCTCGCTTATTGAATTTTGAAAATGAGAAGGGGAAATTAACGGGGAAAGATCGGAAACTACGCTTTTAGCCTTCGACCAATGACAATTCGTGCTTATCGCGCGCGCTGCGCAGCCATTTACCGACCACTACACTCAAAACAAGCGTTGCGACAATGATCCACATGGCGTTCACCTTTATTTTTAATCAACTATAAGTTAATCATAATGCTGCTTGATGCGCAGGAGTATAAGCCATTTCCGCAATAAGTAAAAATTTTGTCATGCACCACCTTTTTCGCCCGGAACGCAGCCGTATCCAGGTACACCATACAGTCTGACACACTGCCGTGCGCTGGCCTGATTTCTAACCGTCACGGATGTGGGCTGTGTCGATGTATCTCGTCCGTTTTCGTAGCAGGTCGCACGCTTGGTTCTTCGATTTTGCCAAGCGGCTGGTTATTACGCGCTTTGCGGTCTGCCACGATCATGTCCATCGCACTTTCTACAGTCGGCACCACGCGGAAATAATGCGCGATTCCTTTATAGAACTGCACTCCGGCGTTATACAGCGCCCGCACAAAGCCGTTGGGCGTGACCACAATCGTTAAGCCGATATTGTCAGGCTGTTTGTTGGAGATATTCTTGACATGCAGCAGCGCGTTAGGGGGAACGGCTTTGCTCTTGAGCATGTCCAGCACGACATCGACGCGCTGCGGGACACTTTTTTCCATCTCAATGGCCTGATTGTAAGCGCTGTACAATTCATCCCATGTCCAGCGCCCCTCAAACACATACATCACAATATCTTTCGAGGGTGTGTGCCAGCCTGATGTTACGGGCATAGATATTTCCTACTCATTTATCTCCACACGGCTGCGATAAGCCGCGATCATAGTACGAGCCTGTCCGTTGCTGTCGGCGAAGCGGAAATCCGACCCCGGCCCTTTAAAACGCGAAATTTTCATAAAAATGCCGACCATTTGCCGGATGAATGGACTGCTGCCCACCAGGATAATCAGCCCTAAATTGGGCGCTGTGTTTTTCAGGGTACTGCGATAAACCGTTAACGCGCTGGGGGGTAGAAGGCGGCTCTGTTCGACGTTGCCAATAATGTCAACCATATAATCGACGCTGCTTAGCAGCTTATTCGATTCATGCTGGGCAAGCAGGAATTCATCCCATTTCCAGTTACCCGTAAAATCCCACCGCACAACCGTTTTTTGCTCGTTATCCCATTGAACCTGGATACTCATAGCCTTTAATAAACTCCGTACTTTCTTCTATTATAGCCACGATTACGCTCTTCTGCGGCGGGACAGTTGAAGATTTCAAACACCCAGCAGCCGGTTTCCGGAATCGAAAAGGGCGACTTGCGCCGCCCTCCGGGATGAATTTCCAGATTGTCCCTGATGGAACCCGATTTTACGATGATGACGCAGGCCGTGCGCTCAATGTAACCGGGATATTGATCGTCTGACCATCCCGGTAGACACTCAGGTTCACCGTCTGACCGGGCACCGTATTGCTGGAGAGATACGACACCAGATTACTCATGTTGGTCACGGGCTGGTTGTCGATAGCAGTGATGATGTCCGCCGCTGTCGGCATACCATTTGAACTGCTGATGCGCTGCAAACCCTGTGGCGCATGGAGACCCGCTTTGTCCGCTGGCCCACCCGCTACCACGTCCGCCACGACGACACCCTGAAGATTATTCGGCAGCTTGAGGGCATCAATCAGGCTCAGTGAAATCTCCGGGCCAGAAGCGATTCCCAGATAACTGTAGGTCACTTTACCGTTGGCGATCAACTGATCGGTGACGTGCTTGACCAGATTGCTGGGGATAGCAAAGCCGATGCCAGCATTCGCGCCATTGCTGCCGGGGGCGATCTGCGAGTTTACGCCGATCACTTCGCCGTCCAGGTTGAGCAGGGGGCCGCCGCTGTTGCCGGGGTTAATCGCCGCGTCGGTCTGGATGGCTGAACCCACCGAGTAATTGTCTAGACCCTGAATAGTACGGTCTAACGCGCTGATGATCCCGCTGGTGAGCGTCCAGCGTTCGCCGAACGGACTGCCGATAGCCAGTGTCGTCTCACCAATGAACAGTGAGTCCGAGTTGCCCAGCTTCACCGGCTGTAATTGATCGCTCGGCAGGTCAACTTTCAACACGGCTAAATCTGAATCCGGGTCAAGACCGACCACACTTCCTTTGACAATCGTGCCGTTCAGGAAATTGATCTCAATCTTGCTGGCATTATCGACGACGTGATTGTTGGTCACGATATGACCATTCGTGTCGATCACGAACCCTGTACCGGTCGCCGAGAAATCGCCCTGTGTCGGGCTGCGTCCCGTGACATTGATCGAAACCACCGATGGGCTGACCTGATTGTAGATTTGCGAGAAGTATTTCTCGTTATCCGTAAGCGGTGTCGTGGTTTGCTGAACAACGGGCGGTGTATAAACGGGCGCTGCGGTACTGTGCAGCACCGTTGTCCCTAAGAAAAATCCGAATACCAGAAGCATAACCCCTAACAGAGGCGCTTTCCCATGACGACGTGCATGTGCTAACACGATTTTTTCCTCACCATCAACTGACTGATTCATTCAGGATTGAATGCGATGCTCACATGATAGGCAGTCGGCCTGAGAGAGGACTGAAATATGGATTAATTTTTTATCAGTGCGCTTTTATCGGATTACGATAGGTGAGCTAAAGAAGATAAGTGCCAGCTAAAAATTTCGCGTTTTCCCTTGGAATCGCATGAGTAGCCCGCTGAATCCAATACGGTGCAGCCATCTCCTTCCTTAATGTACAGGCTGCGGCTCAACGAGGTGCATCCCCATCATATAAACCTCACTCCGCCTGACGAACCCGGCATCCAGCGCGCACTGAAGCAGATCAGTCTGCCATTGCACAACGTGCAGATCGATGTCCCGTCCGGGGCTGAATTGAACAGCATCGTGAACACAGCGCTTCACCAGATAAGACGCGAGTCCCGCGTGTTTGGGGTCGAGGTCAATTTCAATCTCGTTGACCCCGCCCGCTTTGGTGCGCAGACTATGGGCGAAGCGTCCCACAATCGCATTGCTCGCTGCATGTCGTACCAGATAAGCTGTGCTTTTCATCGGAGCCAATACGATGATGATCGAGCGCAGCAGGCGGATGATTGGCGGTTTATAGAATTTTTTCCGATCAATGGGTTCGTATTCCTGCACCGCTGGCGGGGTGATATTTTTCATCAGAGTGTAGCGAGCTTCCCAATCGCCAACATGATATTTCTCAATTTGATAGCCCTCTGGGAGTGCGGGCAGGGCAGGGGCTTCCAGCGCGGCAGGGCGGTTTAAATGCTCAATTGTGTTGTAAATCGCAAAACCCTTCTTTTCATACAGCGTCACGGCTGGCATGTTCTTGGCGATCACTTCCAGAACCAGATTGTTGACCTGATACTGTCCCGCCAGCGCCACTGCTGCCTGGATTAACTCCCGCGCGATACCTTTGCGGCGGTATTCAGGCAGTACCGCAACATTGCCAATGATCCATGTCTTGCTGTCCAGACCCATCGGTGAGACATTGACCAATCCTACTGCCCGGCCTTCCTCTTCCCAGATATAGCCCCGCATAACCCCTTTAAGCGTTGAGTTAAACAACCCGCCGATCTGAAAGATGGGGTACAGCTTGCTCAGCAAACTAAAACTATCCGCGATGCCCATGATTTCGTCCGGCCTTAAACTCCACTCATCATGTTCTGGATAATAAAAGGCCGACTGAATGAGCGGAATCATCACATCCACATCTTTTCTGATATTAAAGCTGCGCAGCGCCATAAAATGCTCCCACCAAATCATCTTTGCTGCTCTTTATACGCTTTCACACCCATAAAGTTCTGGCATGTTTACGACACACCGAATCAGCGCCGCCACTACTAAAACCCATCCAGAATTTCCCACTTCTGCCATTCACTCTATGGTGATTTCCAGGTCAGAAAGGCAGCTTTTTGTATTTCCTAATCGCTAACAACTAAAAGCGAATGGCTTAAGAGCATTTCGCCTTTCATCAGCCGCTTTTCAGCCGAAATTAGCGATTCGTTTGCAGGGAATAGCTAACCACACGGCGAAATAGTTTGAAAATGCAAACCATTAGCGATATTTTGCTGCTGAAAATGACTGGCGAATTGCGGCTTTAAATCGCTACCGGGGCTTTTTCGGGGGGCGAAATGGATTGGAAACGCAAATAGTCGTGGATTATCGCGGCTGGTTGTGACTAGCGAATCGGGTTTATAATCGCCAGCTATGGACTACACCAGTGGCGATCTCATCCAACGTTTTAATGTCACCAACGAAACCATCCGCTCATGGGCGGCTGAATTTCGGCAGCACCTTTCGATTGGCGCGAACCCGCTCGAAGAAGGCAAACATCGGCGCTTCACCTTTGAAGACCTGGAAGTCTTTACCCTCATTCATGACATGCGTGAGAAAAAAGCCAGTTGGGATGAAATCCACACTGCGCTGGAGGCGGGTGAACGCGGCGATCCCGGCACCGATTTAAATGCGCTCATCCCGATAGAAAATGTCCGGGAAATTGAGCGGCTGCATAACATCATCGAACGGCTGCGTGCTGAAAATACCGATCTGGAAGCCGCGCTGAATGCAGCCACCACCCGCGCGGATCGGGCGGAAGGCGCGCAGGATACCCTCATCCAGCAGCTCACCGAGGCTCAGGAAACCATTATTCGACTGCGTATAAAAAACGAACAGCTTGAAATGCTCTTGGAGGACTAACGCAAGCCATGAAAACCCAAAACGGCGCTGAACAAACTTGGGCAAAGCTTGCCAGCGCCATGAGATCCCAGCCAAGGGATTTTTATTGTGTTTTGGGAACCATAGCAAACAAAAAAGACTAAGGGTGTTTTAGGTGACGTGTTTCCTTCGGATCGGCCTTTGCGGCAAGCCAAAGGCTTCTCAACATTCAGTTATTAATGAACGAAAACACTGCCGCCGGGGATTCACAAACTGCATAATTTGTGATACATTGTGACTGACAAATCAGCAATGCGATGGTTCCACCTCGTGGGAACCACACCCAACGCCCGTGGCCTGCCAGTCCGGGCGTTTCGGTTTTAGTGCTGGTGCGCTTTGTCACGCGCACTAATCTGAATATAACCTAAGAGTCATTTTCTGTCAATTATTCTTTTGCGGTTCGTTTGAGATAAGGTCCACGACCTACTTTATTGATGTAATCTACAAGATCGGGCAACCAGAGTTCAAAGCCATTAGAGCGTTTGCGCATCTGGATAGGGCGTTCCTCTTCGGATAACCGCCAGAATTTCATCGCCAGTAATTTGACGTATTGACGGTTATATCCGGTTTTTTCTGCGCCCTCTCTGGTATTTACCCAAATTTCTTCAACGCCAGAGGGGTAATCACTCACAAATACACTGTCCGTTTGTTTTGGTTCCTCCCCACATTATAACCACTCTGTCAACTTCAGCCGGGGAAAGAATTCAAACTTAATATTACTCGGCTTTACCAAAATTACTTTCAGCAGCTTGTCGCAAAGCGAGAAAAGCAACTTTTAGTGTCTGATCTACGGCGCTATCAGGCTCTAAAAGCACAATCTGCTGATATATATCCAAAAACTTCCCGCGTAAGCGATGAAATAAATGCAGAAAGTGGCGTAGAAAGCTTATACAATCCAGCAGCGCCACCTCGATCCCACCTGTCTGTTCATAAATATGGGCTGCATATTCTTTGACGACTTCATCAATGGGTTCCGTAGTGATAAAGATATAGTTATCTACTCGTTTGCCACTATCTTGAATTTTCCGCAGGGCGTGATCAATGTCGTTTTGGGTCACCCGCCGGGTTTTCATTTCATAACTGGTGATGACCTTATCCTGGTTCTCTAGTGTAATTTCAATATCGCCCAGGGAACCTGTCTGTTCATCGGCTGCATTATGGCTCATCAATGGCAGCACCCGCTCGCCTAAACGTCCTTCAGCAGCTATGTACGCTGCCGCTACAACGAGTACCGGAAGACGGCTTGAGCGTGCTGTTTTGAGATGTTGGTCGATGAGATTGACAATACCCTCAGAAGATAGCGCGGTTCCTTCACCCACCACTTTGAGCATACTAAGCAAGCTTTCAATCTGCTCTTTGCGTTCATCACGAACAAGCAGCAGCACTCTTACTGTCTCAGCAAGCACGTCTTCGGCGCTGACAAGCTTATTCTGAATATCTGTTAAGAGTTGTAGTGTCAGTTTATAGAGCCACTCTGGACGACCAACCATGACCATATCTGGGAGTGAGCGTAATATTGTGGTTGCGGAAGGCTGGCGTTAAAAAGGCAGTTGTAGGATTGCAGGGAAGCATGAACTTCAAAACGAAAGAGGTAATGTAGCTCTCATCATAGGTACGGCCAGAATAGGCATCTGCATCACCAATTTCTGTGTAGGGCTTACGAATATCGATCTCAGGTCTATAGGATTTTGCTAACGCACAGGCAAGTATAAATCGCGTACAGGCTCGATTCCTGATATATCGGCATATGTTCTCGATACATGAAGCAATTTCAGGATTTGAGATAAGCGATTCAGTTAAGTGGGTAGATGCTCGTTCATAGTCTCTTGCAAGAATGTCATCTGGTTTGCCTGCCACGTTTGCTCCCCCGGTTTGTAATTTGTCCATAAGGCTTCTGTGCGGAGTTTCTTGATTGAATGAGCATATTTGGCGGGTGCGATTGTACAGTGCCAGTCCCCATATAGCGTATCCATCAACTCACCTGGATACCCTGAGATCGCCACTTTTCCTTTTACATGATGCAGAATATCGGCAAGTTCTCGGTGCTCATCATCCGTCATCTCATATTTGTAAGCCCGGCTGTCCCCGCGTGTATCGTGTATATAAGGAGGGTCGCAGTAAAACAGGGTTTCTGGGCTGTCATATCGTTTGATAACCTCAACAGCAGGTGCATTCTCGATTTGGACTCTCAGGAGACGTTGAGCAATTTCGGATAATCCTTCAACACTGCCTAGCCAGCGCGAAACTGCTCCTGCCATCCCCGCGCGACTGGTTAGCACACAATGCGCCCAGCGTCCCGAACTTGCCGTTTGACAGACCAGTCCGGACTTGACGCGCTCGAATAAAAAAACGACGAGCACGCTCTAAGTCAGTGATATTGTCAGAAGTTTCTGAAATAGCTATTTCGAATTCTTCACGGGAAAATGGTGTCAGCCCAATAGCCTCAAGTAAACTTTCCTTTTGCTGCCGTAAAACTTTGAAGAAATTGACAACATCACCATCAAGGTCATTGTAGGTTTCAACAGGGGCAGGTTCACGATTGAGCAGCACCGCTCCCGAACCCCCAAATGGCTCGCAGTAATGTTGTGCAGATGGCAGTAGGGGAAGCAGCCAATCAAGATGACTATATTTCCCTCCGTACCATCCAAAAGCAATCGATTTTCCCACCTTGATTCTCCACAAGTCCGGCATTCATAATGATGACTATTCTACTGGAATACTTGTTCGTTTGCCTTCCCAATGCGGCTTACACTTCGAATCCCCACAAAATCGAGGTATACAATACAGAACTTATGTGCTAAAATAGATTTATTAAAAACGGAGAACGATGATCTGAATCCAGTTTTTGTTTTGACACATCCTGAACCCTGGCATGACATTGGCACTCATGGTAGTTCGCTTTTCCCTGAAAAGGGCAGCGCAAACTCATTCCGCCATCGCCGCCGCCATCAATAGTTCCCCGTGAGAGCTATTTTATGAGGGGAAATTTCACTGCCATCCCGCCGCCATTTGCGCCACTACACGGGAAGCATATGGCGTATATGGCGGTCATAGTCTGCCAACGAATTGCAGCGGCGCTTTTTCGTTCGCCGCCGCCGCATCAACACGGGAGCCAGCCGCCATTTTGAGGATTTCCGCTGCAACAGAAATGCATCTGCCGCATCATCAAACGGACAGTCCGGACGGCGACTTTTTACTCAGCACTCAGGACTGAGTACCCAGCACTATCGTTTATATCGGACTGTAATCGTCCCTCAACATCGCTCTCCGCCATCGTCCAGCGGATAATCTGCCAGCGGACGAACATATCATCACTCAGGCTGGTATTGCGCGGGTTGTCGTCCGCATTATTGGTTTGCCATATCCGGCAACGCCGTGTCTCCATATCGACCACCGTGTCCGGGTCCCATAATTCCAGCTTGATGCTCGGTAATGCTCACTTCCGAGCCAATCGGCACCACCACATCCCGGTCACGCGGGATGCGCTCACCGTTGATGAACGTCCCGTTTTTGGTGTTCAGGTCGCGGATCGCGTA
>JBGAGR010000096.1:0-25994 GCA_044226645.1 Aggregatilineales bacterium | reverse complement strand
CCGCAAAATCGGAATAAAAGGCTGCCACGCGCGGTGTACCAAATAGGTATTGTCTGCAAACTATGTGACAACAACCTCAAGCCAATTCGTGGATCGCCTTTCGTAGGGGCGGCAGCACTGCTGCGCCCCTCTTACATACCATCTAACCACGCCCCATATTCATCAGCCAATCTCCGTTAGAAAATTCATACCAAAAAGTTTACCAAAAGGTAGCCCTATTCATCCCGATTTCTGCTACCCTGAATCTACACGTATCACATAGACCGTTTTGTGCCTTGACTCAGGACTTTTTCCCGCTCCCGCTTCCGCCGTCCCTGTTTTTGCTCGGCGGTGGCGGTAGCGGGGCGGCGGGAACGTTTGCTTGACGACACTTGACGTTGACGGACAACAACGACGACATCGGCGACATTTCCCCTCACAAATGTCGCCGGGGCGACAACATCCGACAAGAATCGTCATAGTCAATAAACATGAAGGATTGAAGATAACGTGGATGAAAGTTCAATATCAAAGCCATGATAAGCTGGAAGCTAACAACTTCTTTTGCAGCAAAGATTGCAGCGGCAATTATGTTCGCCGCCGCCGCGAAACCATTTTCCAACGCTCGCGCCACTTCGCGCAGCGCCATTTCCCCTCGCGCAGCGCACCCCCTCCCCATCGCGACGCAGCGTCAACAGTGGAAAGGGGCTTTGTGATTTTCGCTAACAGCTAAAAGCTAATTGCTACTCGCTTTTGTCATCCTTCGGCTTATCGAAATTCACGTAAATGCGCGATTCGCCAGAACGTCCCAGATCACGCAGGGTATCCAGTTCCAGCAGCCGCAGCAGCGCCGGATAACGCGCATACAACTCCGCCGCGCCTTCCCGTTCGCGCAGTTCAGCAATATCCGCCTCGGTCTTGATGCGCTGGACTTCCGCCGCGTTTTGAGCCGCGACTCGCTGCGCTTCCGCCTGCGACTCCGATTCCAGACGACGCGCTTCGGCCTTCGCCTGAGCATCAATCTGCGCGACTTCCGCTTTGGTACGCGCCTCAATCAACTGCGCTTCGCTCATACGCTCCGCCGCCAGCACGCGATTCATGATCTCCTGCAAATTTCCAGGGAAGATCAGATCCTTCACGTCAGCGCGGAGAATCGCCACTCCATAACCGCCTGCCGCTTCCTTCACATCACGCAGGATGTCTTCACTCAGGCGGTTGCGGTTCGTCAGAATCTCTTCCAGTGACATCGAAGCCAGCGAACGCCGAGCCGCTAACTGCACATCACTGTAAAGACGATCCGCATAATTTTCGACCTGATGAATCGCCGCTTTCGCATCCGTCACACGGAACTGGACAATGATACTCACGCGGATTGCCACCTTGTCAGCCGTCAGGATTTCCTGTCCCTTAATCGTCAGATCACGCTCACGCATATCGACCAGCACGATTTCAATCTTCGGACGACGAAACAGCGTTGGAAAAGGCGATGGAGCCGGAATCTCGTAGCGACCTGCTTCGAGGATTTTCACCAACACCCCATCCTCGTACCACAGCCCTCGATGGGTATCTTTGATAATGATTTCTCGGTTCGCCATAAGTTAGTCCCTCGTTTCCGCACGTCGCTACACATCATATCGGGCATGGAATTCCTCGCTGGTCATCCCGTAACACAACACATCGTGGAATTTTCCCTCGGAATAAATCATCCGTCTCAATCGTCCTTCCAGCGTAAATCCCACTCGCTCATGCAGTCGGATGGATGCCTCGTTAAAACTGTAGGTCTCAACCGTGCATTTCTGATACCGCCGCTCATCGAAGTAATATCGCAATGCCAATCGTATCGCTTCGGACGCATACCCTTTGCGCTGATAATCTGGAAACACGCTGATCCCATACATGAACGTTCCACAACGCACGTTCGCATGGTGGATATGAATCGCCCCGACAACCACGCCATCCAGTGTTTCGATGGTGAAGGGAAAATTCTCGCCTTCATGGGGCTTGATTTCCCGCGCCCTCGCTCCCACCTCATCTAAAGGAGGCGATGGAAACGTGATCTCATAGAGCGCCCGTCCAATATCGGTGTCTGCGCGATCCCAATGACGAAACACCACTTCATCGGTTGGTTCGTAAGCACGTAACCGCACCTGCTTTCCCTGAAATATGTTCGTCATGGTTCACCTCGCGTCAACAAGGCATCACCTGTTATTGAAACAGGATTGACAGCAAAGAAAACCCCGTAGCTAGGCCGATTGGAAGGACGAACTTTAACAGATTTGCAAATCTATTAACCAGTGTTAGCGTGTAACCTGGCAAGTTACATGTGTTGTTCGCTTCTTGCCCGCCGGGGTCATTTCACAGTATAGAGGAAATCCTCAGAGGTCACAATAGACCATAAAGGATTCTTTACAAGTCCCCGCCAGATTGCCTGACGGGGATAGTTGATTGATCTAGCTACGAGCCGGGAATAGTGATGACACTGTCGGGAGATACTTCACCATCCTGTGTAACAGATAGGCGTTCTAACGAAGGATAGCTATACATTCCAGCCGTCAGGTTGAAAGGCACTTGAGCATCTTCAGGAATAGTCAGGGTGTAGTGGGTAGAAACTTTTGCCCCCAAAGGCCATGCCCATGTTGGAAATACACCTTCAAACGGCAGTGCATCCTGTTGAGCGACAATATTTCCCGTCGCATCCGTCACATGCAGAAACACAATATAACTCTCGCCAATTGGATGTGTCGCCTGCCAGTCGAGATCAACAGTCAGGGTGTCGCCCGCTTTCAAAGCATTCACCGGAAGATCGGTATGATAGCCCGTCAGCCGGATTTGACTACCCAGTTCAGCAAAGGCGTTATCATTTTCTGTAGATGGAGCCGTAAAATCCGACAGGCCAATGCTGGAACGTCCCGCCAGTAACCAATTGTCCTGCTGTTGAGAAACCTGATTGACAGTGGTCATCGCGACAGGCGATGGGCCGGGATAATCGTAAACCCCGATGGCAAACCGATAACCTCCCGATGGCGCATCGGCAAACACGGGTATCCAGCGCGTGTCCGCCACGATCTCACCGGGCTGCCACATGACAGTAGGATAAATATTGTAGAGGATATTCAGCGGAAAATCTGGCTCTTTAACCAGTGGAGAACCACGTTCATAACCCTCGCTGGTGTTCCCGTAATCCCAGACCTGCAAACGGGAGAAATAGTCCTTCCCTGTTTTGGCATTCACTCGCCAGAATAGGGTAATTGGAGCAATCTTTCCCGCCGTAAGTTCCGCCGGAGCATCAATACCAACCAGTTCCAAATTATCATCAAACACGCCGAGTGATTGCACAGTTGGAACATGTACGCGCTCAAACGGATTGCTGCCTTCAGTTACATTCACAGACTGTCCCAGCACCCATCCCTGATTGTTAATTACATCCGCGCCATTACGAGTCTGCTGCTCCAACTGGGCGGCATCGTCTGGCGATATGGGTGGCAGTATCAGAATTTCACCCGACTTTGGAAGCAGTAGCCCGTACTGCACAGGCGTGTGATCCAGCAAGAAAAAGCCGTAAATGATGCTGTTCACCGGGAGAATAACCCGACCTGCTGGTAAAGGCCGCCCGTCATAAGCGCGAACAGTCGGAAAATCATAGGGACGCAGCACCGCAACTGCTAGATCAGTATTCAGATATTCGATCGGCAAATATGTGGGTTGGTCAGAGGCCGCGATGTCATCTAAAAGATTCTGGAAGCCAATGCGATATTTTAGAGCAAAACTTACCGGGACATTGGGATTCGTCAGCAGAGGTTGGACTTTGAAGTGATACCAGACATGGTAGGCGGTATAAATCGGCGTGCCCACAAAAACCACCACCAATGTTATTCTCAGGGTTCGCTGAACAATCGGACTCCGCTGCATAAATCCCCAGACTGCACCGCTGCCCAATCCCGTCAGAAGGGACAGCGGGACAAATACCCCCATGAGCCGCCCCGGTTGATACGGTTCGCTCGACAGGATATTGGGAGTAACCATGACCAGTCCTATGAGGAGCGGCGCAAGTATCATCGGTATTTTCCAACGGCGCAGACTCACCAACACCCCTACCGCGAACAGGACAATTAGTGCCGGATTTAGAAACGCGGTGGTAAAGGTGTTGTAACGCATATCATGAATCGCATCCGGCACAAACAGCGTTGAAAAGGCCGTCCCGATATTGCGAATGAGTACCGCCGGGTTTTTAAGTGGGCTTTGCTCATCAATCAGGTCTGTGACTCGTACCAGCCAGTTTGGGATGCTCAAATAGAGATACAGCCAGGGAATCATCGTGATGCCGAAGCTGATCACCATCAGCGCCAGATTTTTCAGCGAAGGCCAGCGACGATTAACCAGCACCATTGCGACCATAACCACAATTACTGCTGGTGGAAAAAATAATCCCGATAGATAGAAGCTCGCCGCCAAAGCCGTCATGATTCCCGCCAGCACATAATAACGGGTCTGCTGCTTGCGCCACGCCAGAATCAGAAAAAATAACGCCCCTGCGCTGGTCGGAGGCAGCCAATTGGATTCATAAATATGTCGTCCGACCATCACAGCAGGTGGCATGGCCGCCAAAGTTAATCCAGCAGCGAAGGCCATAACCGATCGCCAGCGGTACTGCTTATAGAGCAGACGCGCCGCCGCAATGGTAGCCGCGACAGTTAGCATATTCAGCCATATGCTGAACATCTGCGCCATAAACATGTTGATACCGCCCGATACACTCAGATACACGGCGCGGATCATCACGTCAAAGGGTTCGTTGATGTCCTGAAAATACATAGGGAGGCTGTAGCCCGCCATCAGCCGCCAGATGCGCTGATAGTCGCGCCCCTCATCGTAATAGATACCGGGGGGTATGGTTTTCAGATCGGCAGTGCGCAGCCACAAAGCGACCAGAAGCACCAGAATATAGAATAATTTTGTCCGCACCAGAATATAATCCTCCAGCGGGCATTTTAGGGTTGAAGCCATTGAGTTTAAATGGCAGATCATTATCGCGCATCATGATTGCAAGGAAAACCCCGTAGCCGGGCGCGAACTTTACCGAGTCCCAAGTCGATAAACCAGTCTTCACTGCTAATCGTCGGGGTTATTTTGCTACGTCGTGGAGATAGCAGAGGCGATTGAGAGGGATAACTTATACCTGCAAGGCGAATTCAGGCAAACTGAGGGTTTGAATCAGCGTTTGCAATCCCATGTCGTAATCATCGCGGAAATCAATCGGGGGTGTCCATAATCCCAGACTCTGGAGATTGCTGGTACGAAGCTGTACGGGGAGGACAATCTTGCCTGCCGACATAAAATGGCGTATCTCCGTCTGCACATTATCCGCGCTGTGTGCCGCTGGTGAGGTGACGACCAGCATCAGGCCACAGCGTTCCAGAGCCGCCATCACAGCTTCATGCCAATCGCTGTCGTCAGGCATGTCCACCGTATCCAGCCAGATTGGCACGCCCATAAAGCGCAAATCTTCCGCCAACTGCACCGCGAAAATCTGATCAGCCTGTGCGTAACTGAGAAATACGCCATTCTGTGCCGCGCGTTGAATATGTGTCGCGTCCGTCAGCCTGAAATAAGCCCGCTGAATACGCTCGTGTTCGGGGTTGAGCAGCAGCAACTGCCAGAGTGCCTCGCGGCGTTCTTCATTGCTCTGCGCTACATACGCCATCAGCAGCCAGCCGTGTTCACTGTGCGGGTCAATTGCTAACACACGCTGAATGAGATGGCGTGCTTGCTGGGGATGTCCATCCCGCACATAGCGCATCGCGCTCTCAAGCATTTGAACCGCTTCCGTCATCATGTATACACCCACCCTATAACGATCCGATATAGGGATATTATACGGCCTAAAAGTACGTGAACAATATAGCTATCTTAAGTAACTGCGGTAATACGCGGATATGTAACAAATTTGGTAGGTTTATGACTCAGGAAGTGGTGAAAAATTCCCGCACCACTGCGAAAAATTCATCCCGCCGGGTCGTGCCAGGGGAATGTCCACCGCCTTCAAAGGTATGCACCTCTGCCATCGGATAGAGATTGCGCAGTCGTTCCCGCGCCGCTGCATCAAAGGTCGCGTCATCTTCTGACTCGATAATGAGCAACCTCCCTGCCCACTGCTTCAGATCGTCCGGCGTGAGGGCATAGTTATCGACAAAATCAAGCAGGCATTGTATGGTGCTGAGTTGATCGTTTTTCCCCAAGCGTTCACTAAATAACTCATCGACATAGGCTGTCCAGAAAGCGCGTTCATCCTCCGGCGGGTCGATCATCTGAATGAAGTTCGGCTTGGAAACCGATGCGACCAAATCAGGCGGCGCAACAGCGATCATCTGCGCCTGCTGACGGTAACGCTCGGCAAGCTGCGGGTCGGGTGCGGTGGTGGTCGAAAGCACGACCCGATCCGCCATATCGGGATAACGTCGGATGAATGCCTGCGCGACCATCCCGCCAAACGAGCCGGACAGCACATGCGCTTGAGCAATCTTTTCAGCTTTCAGGAGTCCCGCCAATCCATCCACTAATTCAGCCATCGTTTCAAGAGCTGGATAAGTCGGCGCGATGATACGAAATGAATCTTCCATCAGCGGGATCGAGCGGTAGGCAGCATCCGCCACACGCAATCCACCCACCAGCCATAGAATCGTCGCTTCCCCTCTCCCGCAGGCGATGTATTCCCAGCGATTTCCCTGAATGCGGGCTTCTTTCAGCGGATGCGCTGCACGAAATTCCGCCAACCGCGCTTTCTGCTCCGTCGGAACATCGGCATAATAATCATCAAAGGTTTTCATCATTCACCTCGCAGGTCAAAAAGTCACCAGATAGCCATTGCACTATTCTACCTTTACTAACGCTTCCAACTCCGGCAGCAGCACAACACTTTCCTGCTCATTCGGATCAGTACGCGCAATGACCGCCACACAGGGTTGGTCACTCAGATTAGCCGGAAGATGCGGCATATCCGCCGGGATATAAAATAGCTCACCAGCCCGGACAATGACATGTTCCTCTAACTGTTCGCCATACCAGGTATGCGCCTCGCCGCTGATGACATAAATCGCCGTTTCATGATGTTTATGCTTATGGGCTTTGGCGCGTCCTCCCGGCGGAATCGTCAGCAGATGCATACAGATTCCCGTCGCGCCGACTGTTTCAGCAGCAATGCCCTCAAAATAGCTGAATCCCTGCTTGCCGTCATAGGTACTGCCGGGGCGAATGATTTTGCAAGTGAGCGGTTGGTCTGCCACAGAATTGCTCCTCAAATACATTGCGAATATCACCAGTCTACTATGATTCGCCTATCAATAACCTCGATAGCCCCGCAAAAAGAAATCCCCTCGCCACTGCGAAATGACGAGGGGACATCCATAGGGAGGAGGTAGATTGCGAAATTAGAGGATTATGCTCCGGCAGTCGGTGTGACTTCCGGTGTCATTTCTGTCATCGGCGCAGGCTGTACCACGATTTTGCGCGGCGCTTGCCCAACCGGAATCGTTGCGATCACCTTTTCCGTTTCCAGATCGACCACGGATACATCATTGGAATTTTCATTGGTCACATAAGCAGTTTCCCCATCACTGCTCAGGGCAATCCAGTGCGGATTTTCGCCTACTACGATGGTTGTATCCAATGTATTGGTCTTCGGGTCGATCAGATCAAGTTCGTTGGTTTTTTGACTGACCGCTAGACCGTATTCCCCATTCGGTGTAAAGAGGACATGATGCGGCGACGCGCCAACCGCGATTTCCGTCGACAGCTTGTTGGTCGCTGCATCGAGAACCTGAACTGAGTCAGAATTGACGGTCGTGAAATACAGAGTCTGACCATCCGGGCTGAAGTTCAGTGCGCGGGGAGCATTCGCGAGGGAGACCATATCACTCTGGGTCTTGTCAGTCAGATTCACAATCACCAGTGCGGCGGCATCTTTCTTCTGCGAACCGACATATGCCCATTTTCCATCGGGCGTGATGGCGATATTATGGGGAGCGCCAATGGCTATTTCACCCGTAATCTGATTGGTCATCGGGTCGATAAAGATGACTTTATCTTCGCCAAAAACAGCCGCTAGAATCAGGCTGCCATCCGGCGTAATCGCCAGTCCATGCGGCGTTTTGCCCACTTCAATCGTGCTGCTGACGATATCGGTCGTCGTGTCAATCACACTGACCTTTGAATCCCCGTCACTGCTGACATACACCCAGCGACCATCCGGCGTGATGACCAAACCGTGAGGGCCGGGCGGAACCGCGATTGTGGTAAGTACCTGATTGGTGCCCGTATCAATCACCGCAACGGCATTGTCCTTAAACAGACCTACGTAGGCTTTGGGAGCAGCATCCGACTGCGCCTGTATAGACGAACGCACCGCCAACAGCGCTCCGAAAAACATCAGCAGCACAAGCCCAAGACTCTTCAACTTCAGCAATCCATTTCGAGATACCATTTGATCTGTGTCCTTTCTGTAACATCGATTACCGACAATGAATACTGTGTGGCGCACAGCAATATTCCCGATTCGGGCAAACGGGAATAAATTGGCTGCATCATTAGTCTGTATAGGTGGAGACGAGTCAATCAATCGCAGGTCGGTGACATGCGCCTAAGCAAACCATCGCTATCGAATGAATTGAAAACACGGAACAACCGCGCCCAGTTTGAGGAAATCATGCTGCCGCATCTGAATGCCGCCTACAACCTGGCACGCTGGTTAACCGGGGACGATCAGGATGCGCAGGATGTGGTGCAGGAAGCCTATCTGCGTGGGTTTAAGTTTTACGACAGTTATCACGGCGGCGACAGTGGAGCATGGCTGATGACGATTGTGCGGAATACCGCCTATACCTGGCTGCGTCAGAACCGGATGCACGAAATCCCCACTGAATTTGAAGATGATCTACCCGATACCGAAAGCCTCAGTCTGGAAGGGCATTTTCTTCAACAGACCGACATCGTGCATTTGCGTGAAGCGATTGCGGCTTTACCCATCGAATTCCGTGAGGTCATCATCCTGCATGATCTGGAAGGACTGGCCTACAAGGAAATCGCGGCGATTGTCAATATTCCCCTCGGCACTGTCATGTCGCGTTTATCGCGTGCCAGAGGGCGACTACAAAAACATCTGTGTCTGAGCGAGGAGCAATCATGATGAACTGCGACAATGTACGCAACCTGCTGGATGCCTATCTGGATACAGAACTCGACCTGATGAACAGTCTGGAAGTTGAACGCCACCTTTCCGGCTGCCCCGACTGCACACATATATTGGAAAATCGGCGTTCACTGCGGCAAGCGCTGCGATCTGACGACCTGTATTTTCAAGCCCCCGCCAGCCTTGAGCGCAAGATTCGCCTCTCAGTATCACAGTCAAACCATTGGACTGACCTTTTTCGCAACAATATGTGGCTGAACATGGCAGCGGCCTTGTTGGTTGGGGTGATCCTGACCGCCGGGATATTCCAATCGCAATTGAGCACGAACCGTGAAAACGTGCTCATGCAGGACGTTCTCGCCAGCCACATTCGCTCGCTGATGGTCGATCATCTGGCGGATGTTGTGTCTACTGACCAGCACACGGTCAAGCCCTGGTTCGATGGCAAACTGGATTTCGCACCAACTGTTGTTGATCTGGCAGAACAGGGATTTCCGCTGGCAGGTGGACGCTTGGATTATATCGATGGTCGAACCGTAACGGCACTAGTCTATCAACGGCAGAAACATATTATTAACCTGTTTAGCTGGCCTTCCAACACGGATACAGGCATCGTCACGACCACTCAACAGGGCTATCATCTTATCAATTGGACTCAGGGCGGCGCGACATACTGGGCGGTGTCTGATTTGGAAATAAGCGAATTGCAAACCTTCGTCAAGCTGCTTCAGAGTCATTTGCCTACTGCCCTATCATGACGATAGCTCTATAATAAAAAAGAGGGATTATTATTTTCGCAGCCCTCAGTATGGTAGAAAAATGAAAATTCTGGCATTGGAAAAGGAACTGCCGAATCTGCAAGCCGATGCATTCCAACCACATCTGAAGGCGGAAGCGATGCGCGTCTGGGAACTCTATCAGGCAGGGGTATTCCGCGAGCTTTATTTTCGACAGGATCATCACGAAGCAGTGCTGATGCTCGAATGTACAGATGAAGCAGAAGCACGAAATATCCTTGACAGTCTACCGTTGGTGAAAGCCGGGCTTATTACTTTCGAGATTATCCCTTTGATCGCCTATTCTGGCTTTTCCCGTCTCTTTGGAGCTTAAACAGCGCAGATCGTAACTATTTCTACCCTCTTACAACCTTAACTCCCCTCGCGGGTCTTCTATGTCTTAATAATATTAATCATATACCCCCTAGAAAATCGGGGGATACGGTCACAATAATTGGCCTTACAATGGAAAAGGCACTCTGATAGCTATCTCCGAATCCAGACAGGTATATTCCCTATGATTGAATCGGTTGAATTAACTAAAGAATTTGATGGCTTTCGCGCCGTCGATGCGGTCTCGCTCAATATCCCGGTGGGTAGTGTATTAGCGCTGCTGGGGCCGAATGGCGCTGGCAAAACCACTACCGTCCGTATGCTCACGTCCATCCTCGCGCCAACATCCGGCACAGCCAAAGTCGCAGGCTATGATGTGATCGAACACCCCGAAAAAGTACGGGCACAGGTTGGCGTGCTAACCGAACAGCATGGCCTGTATGAACGCATGAAAGCTGTTGAATACCTCGATTTCTTTGGACGGGTCTACCACATGAGCGCGGCGGAACGCAAAAACCGTTCCCTGCAATTGATGGAACGCTTTGGCCTGACCTTCGCTCTCGATAAGCGACTGGGCGAGTATTCCAAAGGCATGAAACAAAAATTAGCACTGGTACGTGCCATGCTGCACAACCCGCCTGTCCTGCTGCTGGATGAACCCACCAGCGCGATGGATCCCCTCAGTGCGAAACAGGTGCGCGATGCCATCGTCGAATTGCAGCACGATGAGCAGCGCACTTTCCTGATTACCACCCATAACCTGACTGAAGCCGAATCGCTGGCAAACAAAATCGCCTTCATCCGTTCCGGGCGCATCATCGCCAACGGCACATTTGATCAACTGGCGCGGCAGTTCGTCGGTGAACCGGTCATGGAGCTGCGCACCGTCACCAGCATGAACGGGCTGGCGAAGGACATCAGCGATATGGTCACAGTGCTGGAAGCCGGGAGTGATTGGCTGCGTTATCGCGTGGCCGATCCTGTGACGACCAATCCGGCGCTGCTGCGGCGCGTGGCTGGTCTGGGCATAGATGTGGTCACATTGTCGCCTATTTCACGCACCCTGGAAGACATTTACTTGCAGGTCGTAAAAGAAGATGAAAGTGGGACGGTTAACGAGGCATGACGAAGCCACTTTATCAATGGGTGATAGATCGTCTCGCTGAGCAGCGGCAATCATTAATCCACTTTTTTGACCGGGAAGCACTGCGCATATATATGAAAGCAAAACGCGGCGTTCAAGAGGAAATGCGTTTTGAGGGATACAATCCTTCCTATAAGGTTCTCGGTCACAATCTGGCAAATTCCGAGGAGCAAAGCAGTCCCCCCTTCATACTGCTTCCCTATCCAAAAACCGCAGTTGAAAGCCTGCGTACAGCACAGCCCAACATTCGCATCGACAACCGCAGCCAAAATACAGGAGCTACGGCCTGGATTAATGTGCCTCTAAATGGTGATGTTGCAGCGAACACTGTGCTCGATTTGATCGATGAAGCCTATGCCTATGTTGTGACACAGCTCAAGGATGAGGAACGCGCCCTGCTTGACTTAATCGATGGTCGCCGGATTGATGAAGCCAAAATTCGGGCGCTGGCGGACATCTACAGCCTCGAAGAACGCACAGATGAGATACTCCGACTGCTTCAGCCATGCGTTGGCATTCAATCAACGGGCAAAACGCTGGATTACGGCATCGATAAACAGGCATCGAAACTGGGCGGATCGCCTTATCTGCCAGAAGGTATAGACTGGCCTGCTTTCAATGGCATACCGCTTGGTTTCCTCGCGCAAATTAATCTGGCGGAGATACCCCCATATGCAGCAAAAAAAGCACTGCCGTCCAGTGGGATATTGTATTTTTTCTCTGCTTATGGCTGGGGCGAGCATTTCCCCTGGGATGAGGTCGGCAATCCTGAAGCGTCCAAAGTGATTTACTTCAATGGCGATTTAGGAACGCTGAAATATATGCCTGTTCCTGACGGGATGCCCGTAGGCGGAATTTACGATGTTTGCAAAGTGCGCTTTCTAGATGAATGGTCACTACCGCGCAGCGAAGAAGATGCGCGTGATCCCGTATTGATCTCCCTCGATTGGTCAGAAGATGAATATGAGCAGTTTGATGATATGGTATTCGGATTAAATGACTTATACACCGCACTCGGCACTGGCGATCATCAGCTGCTGGGGTACTGCCAAACTATCCAGAATACAATCACCGAATCCGGCGAACGTTTGCTGATCGAAATCGGTTGTGATTATATGGGAACAGGTTTTGCATGGGGGGATGGTGGAAACCTCTTTTTCATCATCCCTGAGAATGATTTAAAAGCGTGTCGTTTTGAGCGCGTTCGAGTAGAACTTCAGTCTGGTTAAGTAAAAATCAGGATAGAATCAATGACTACCCAGAGTATTTCGCAGATCAATATGCCTGTTGAGCCGTCACATGGTTGGCGCGAAACGTTAAGCAATGCGCTTATCATCACCCGGCGGGAAGTGCGCGACAGCTTCCGTGATTGGCGCATTATTGGCCCGATTGTCGGGCTGACCTTTTTGTTCCCCTTCATCGCACAATTTGTGGCGGGGCGTTTCGCCGATTTTGTATCGGGATACGGCGCACAAATCGTCGGCGAACGAACGATTCCCTTTCTGCTGATGATTGTGGGCTTTTTCCCCATCTCGATTTCACTGGTGATCGCGCTGGAAACCTTTGTCGGGGAAAAAGAACGCCGCAGTCTGGAACCGCTGCTCAGTACACCCCTTACCAATACCGAACTCTATATCGGCAAAACGCTCTCCGCCATGATTCCGCCGCTGCTGTCCAGCTTTGGCGGCATGGCAGTCTACCTCATCAGCCTCGTATTGGGCGACACTCACTGGCGGCCTGAACCCATGCTCGTCGTACAAATCGTGATGCTGACGACAGCGCAAGCACTCGTGATGGTCACAGGCGCGGTAGTCGTTTCCAGCCAGACCACCAGCACCCGCGCGGCAAATCTGCTCGCCAGCTTCATCGTCATCCCCATGACGCTGCTCATCCAGACTGAAAGTGTCATCATGTTCCTCGCGCCGGATGCCGATTCCCCTAATGGAATCAGCTCCCTGTGGGCGATCATTGTCGGGATGGTTACAGTGGTCATTTTACTGCTGCGGGTGGGTAACAGCATTTTCAACCGCGAAGAACTGCTGGGGCGGACGATTGACCAACTGAACATACGCGGTTCCCTTGCCAAAATCTGGCGCTATGCCAAAGCGGTTGATGATAAAGGAACACCCGCGCGTAATCTGGGCGAATGGTATCGCAAAGGTGTATTCGCCAATCTGCGCAGTTTGCGGCCTGCCGCGCGCATCGCCATTGCGGTCTTCTTGATTGCTTTCATCGGAGGCTTTCTGATTGGTCAAAGTCCGGATTGGCAGATTCCGCTGGCAAAAGATGCATCCATGACGGATGTTGCCGGGATGCTGGGGCATTATCTGAGTGTACCCACCCAGACTGGAACGCTTATGTTGATTGTCTGGCAGAACGGACGCATTCTGCTGGCAGCCCTAATTCTTTCGATTTTCACTTTTGGGGCAGCTTCACTGGTGCTGACCCCAGCGGTCTATGTCATCCTCGGCTACATTTTCAGCCAGGTATTTCTGGCGGGATACAATCCGGCTTTTCTATTCGCTGCCGTTTTCACACATGGCATTATCGAAATCCCGGTGATTGTGCTAGCAACAGCGGCTTCGCTCCGTCTGGGAGCGGTTGTCACACGCCCCCCGCGCGGTATGACCGTAGGCCATGCCTGGACAACTACACTCGGTCAGACACTGCAACTCGCGTTAGGCTTGGTGATCCCCGGCTTGATTTTAGCGGCCTTTATCGAGGCTTTCATCACACCGCGCGTGGTCGTTGCCATATTGGGCGGCGGTTAAAGCGAATGTCACAGGGGGATGGCCTGAGGCTGTCCTCCTGTCTACAGTGTACCGGAACCAAAACCCAATCTGCGTAAATTTTCAGGTTCAATTTTCCCCTTAAACCTACTTCAGGTTTGCAAAAATCAACTTTCTAAACTGCACAAAAGATGCATCAGAGTATACTATGAAGGATGCATGTTATCTTTTCGTTATCTACTGAGGTCTCTAGGACTCTATGGCTCGTATCCTCATACTTGGAACTTCCGCTGCTGTATCGGATGCCAATCACGACAATACCCATTTTGTGCTGCTCGGCGATCATGGCCCTGTCCTGGTGGACTGCGGCTCAAATCCGCTGGGTAAATTTCAGTTCGAGGGCATTGACGATGACGTGCTTCAGGATGTCATTCTGACGCATTTCCATCCCGATCATGTCAGCGGTGTGCCGAATATGCTCATGCACATGTGGCAGCTAGGGCGGCAGCTTCCCCTGCGTTTCTACGGTTTACATCACTGCATGAACCGCATGGAGGATATGATGGTCAGCTTTTCCTGGCAGGAGTGGCCCAATTTTTTCCCGGTCACTTTTCATCGGGTGAGCGAACGTTTTAACGCACCTGTCATGGAAAACGAGGATTTCAAAATCACCGCGTGGCCGGTACAGCATTTCATCCCAACCGTTGGCCTGCGCATCGAAAATAAGAAAAACGGCAAGATTCTGGCTTATACCTGCGATACCAGCCCAACAGCTTCGTTGGATGAACTGTGCAAGGATGCTGATTTGCTGATTCACGAATCAGCCGGGGATGGATTTGGTCACAGCAGCGCCCGACAAGCCGGCGAAACCGCGACTCGTGTCGGGGCAAAATCGCTGTATCTCATCCATTACTGGGTATGGAACACCGACCCCACACCCTTGGTCGAAGAAGCGCGGCAAACCTACAGCGGACCGGTCACGCTGTGCCAGGATTACGACACCTATGAGTTTTAGGCGGCGCTGTTGCTAACCAGACTTCGCCATTTTTTTAGGGGCTGCGCCAGCTTTTTCCGGGTCTTCAAGCGGCTTGACTGTTGCATGTAAAAATTGAAAGTCGTCACGCGGGGGGATGATTTCGTGAATTTCCACGACTTCAAATTTCGTCCGTCCAATCTGGACGATACCACCAACCTGAGGCGGTTCGTTTTCGTTCTTGATGCCACCCGGAGCGCCGCCGCCCACGACCACATAGCTCACTTTGTAAATCATAATTGCACCTCTCCCTAAAGTCCGGCTGAAGGATTGAGGTTCTTATGGCGCAGTTTGAAGCTCAAATCCAGCGCCATATTCCGCATCATAATGTAACCGATAGCAGTATCAGCCGAACACAGCGCCAGAAAATCCTGACTGGAAATCGCATAGACTTCAGTATCCGATTGTACAGCTATTACGGAAGCGGAACGAGAACCCTGATCGAGCAGCGCCATCTCGCCAAAAATTTGTCCTGATCCCAGGTAGAGGGCAGCATGATCGCCACCATCGGGGTCATCAAAGCGGATTTCAACCTGTCCATCGGCAACAATATACATTTTGTCGCCAAGCGAACCCTGGCTAAAAATCAAGGCATCCGCGTCATATAATTCCCGCTGGCTGATACTGGCTAAGCGTTTAAGCTGATCGGCAGTCAGCCCCTGAAATAAACCCACTCCACGAAGAATTTGTATCAGTTCCATAAATAACATTCCTTAAAGCTGCTATCAATTCTCATTTTACTCCGAATTTTAATCTCATGCATATCGTTGTACTGGTGTGGCCTTAATTCCGATATAATTCTTAAAGGAAGTCTAATAGCATTCTTACAGGCAGGCGGTAAGCTGATCTTTCACCAGAACATCTAAAGGTTCGCCGCGCTTGTTTCGGGGTGTTTCCAGAGGTTTATTATGCAGCGCAGATCGAAAAGTTACGGTGTTTCACACGAGGGACAACCCGCTGAAGATAAATGGGCTATCCTGGTACGGCATTCTAATGGCTCTTTCAGCCCGCCGACCGATGTCATCGAACTGCCGGATAAACTGCTGATTGTAGTGGAAATTGCGGGAATACGTTCAAGCGATCTGAATATCACGTTGTTAGACCGGCATCTGGTGATTAGCGGCAGACGTGAAAGACCCAAGCATCCCAACCCGGCTTATCATCAGGTCGAAATCGCCCATGGCGAATTTCGTATCGAAGTGATGCTCCCCTGGGCGGTAGATCGAGAGACAGTCAGCGCAAACTACGAAGCAGGCTTTCTACAAGTCGAATTACCGCGTAAACCTGTCCGAACCATACGAATCGTAGATACGAACGAGGCCGAATAAGGACAAACATATAAATGGCACGTAAAAGAAAAGAAGCAGCAACCCCTAAGCAGTTGGAAGCCAATGAGGTGGCTGCTAAGGAAGAACTGGATATCACGGTAACAGACGAGGTCGATACGGCAGCGGAAAAAGAAGCCTCGCACTCGGATGTTCCGTCTGAAGTCCCTATTTTGCCCTTGCGGGGTCTGGTGGTCTACCCACAGACCGCTATACCGCTGACCGTCGGGCAGCCGCGCAGCATCAAGCTGGTGGACGATGTGGTCGCGGGCAACCGTTTGATCGGGTTAGTAGCAGCAGAAGACCCCAATTTGGAGACCCCCGGCCCGGATGATGTCTATAAAATCGGTACGCTGGCCTCGATTCACCGCCTGTTCCGTGCGCCGGATGGCACTATCCGTCTGCTGGTGCAAGGTCTGGCGCGTATCGAGGTCGATGAATTTACCGAGATGGAACCCTATCTCCGGGCAAAAATTCACCCGATTCCCGAAACGGCTGAAGACTCGCTGGAAATTGAAGCGCTGGTTCGCAATGTGGTGGATTTATTCACCCGGCTGGCTGACCTCGTTCCGAGCATCCCCGGCGAACTGCTTCAGTCCGCCCTGAATGTGGATGATCCGCTGCAACTGGTCTATGCCATCGCGACCTATGTCCGCATCAGCCTGAATGATGCCCAGGAACTCCTCGAACTGGAAAGCGCCGAAGCTAAACTGCGCCGCCTGATGAGCATCCTCAGCAAAGAACTGGAAGTGCTGGAACTGGGGCGAAAAATCCAGACCGAAGCGCAGTCCGAGATGGAAAAGGTTCAGCGCGAATACTTCCTGCGTGAACAGTTGAAGGCCATTCAGCGCGAATTGGGCGAGGCCGACGAACAGGCCGTTGAAGTCGAGGAATTCCGCAAGAAGATTGCCGAATCCGGTATGCCGGACGAAGCCCGTAAGGAAGCCGAGCGCGAACTGGATCGCCTGTCCAAGCTGCCGACGGCTGCCGCTGAATACGGGGTCATCCGTACTTATCTGGATTGGATGACCAGCCTGCCCTGGACGAAAAAGACCGAGGACAATCTGGACATTGCCCACGCCCGTGAGGTCTTGGACGAAGATCACTATGGGTTGAAAGACATTAAAGAGCGCATCCTCGAATATCTGGCGGTACGTAAGCTGCGTCAGGAACGTGCAAAGGAATTCGCTGAATCGCAGTCCGAATACTCAATCCGGCGCGAACGTCACGGCGCGATTTTGTGCTTCGTGGGGCCGCCCGGTGTCGGCAAGACCTCACTCGGCGCATCCATTGCCCGCGCGATGGAACGCAAGTTTATCCGCATGAGTCTGGGCGGCGTGCGTGATGAGGCTGAAATTCGCGGTTTCCGCCGCACCTATATCGGAGCCATGCCCGGACGCATGATTCAAACCATGCGCCGCGCTGAGTCGCGCAATCCGGTTATTATGCTGGATGAAGTCGATAAGCTGGGGCGCGATTTCCGCGGTGATCCTGCCAGCGCGTTACTGGAAGTGCTTGACCCGGAACAGAACAACGAATTCCGCGATCATTATATTGACGTGGCCTTCGATCTGAGCGAAGTCTTTTTCATCACCACTGCCAACGAACTCGAACCGATTCCCGGCCCGCTGCGAGATCGTATGGAAATCATCCATCTGAGCGGCTATACCGAAGAAGAAAAGGTCGCCATCGCGGAACAATATCTCGTGCCGCGCCAGATGAAGGAAAACGGTCTGCGTCCAGAAGAAATCGAGGTGAAACATAATGCCTTGATGACCATCGTGCGCGATTACACCCGTGAAGCCGGTGTGCGTACCCTGGAACGCGAGATTGCACGCGCAGCCCGTAAGGTCGTCACCCGCATCGCTGAAGGCAATACAGAAAAAGTCATCGTTGATGACAAAACGGTGCGCGACCTGTTGGGCAAGCCGCGTTATGGCTATCGCGAGGAAATCGAAGAACGTACCGATTTACCCGGTGTGGCAACCGGGTTAGCCTGGACACCTGTCGGCGGCGATGTGCTGTTCGTCGAAGCTGCCCGGATGCCGGGAGGCAAGGGCTTCCAATACACCGGACAGTTGGGCGAAGTCATGCAGGAAAGCGCCCGCACCGCTTTGAGCTACATTCGCTCTAAAGCCAGTGATTTTGGCGTGGATGCCACATTCTTCGAAAAGAACGACATTCACATCCATGTCCCGGCGGGGGCTGTTCCGAAAGATGGCCCATCAGCCGGTGTGACCATGGCTGCCGCGCTGGCCTCTATGATAACCGGACGACCCACCCGCAAAAATGTCGCCATGACAGGTGAAATCACCCTGCGGGGATTGGTACTGCCTGTTGGGGGTATCAAGGACAAGGTGTTAGCGGCGCATCGCTTTGGGGTTGATACGGTCATCATTCCCAAGAAGAACGAGAATGATCTGGACGACCTGCCGGAAGATGTGCGCAAGCAGCTTCATTTCGTGCTGGCGGAAAAGGTTGATGATGTGCTGGAAGCGGCGCTGACTTCACCCGCGACGGCTGGCAAGAATGGACGCAAGAAACTCAAAGGCGATGTCCCCTTCAGCGCCGGACAAACGCACTAATCGGAATCAACGGCTGACTTGATTTTCGTAGGGGAGGGTCACTGATCCTCCCCTATTCATACCTGCTCCGGCAGCAAAACGGTAAAACACGCCCCTTCCCCTGCGATACCGCTGCTCTCGATATTAATTATCCCGCTGTGTCGTTCGACAATTTCTTTGGCAATCGCCAGTCCCAATCCCGTGCCCGCCGCCCCTGATGCACGTCCCGTTTCACCGCGAAAGAAACGTTCGAATAAGCGCGACTGATCTTTGAGCGAAATGCCGGGGCCATTATCGGCTACACTGAAACCCACCCAGCGCAAGGCATCGATCTGCTGCATCAGGGTCTTGACCGTGATCTGTCCGCCAGAAGGCGTATAATTCATCGCGTTCGTCAGCAGAATGCCCAGGGTTTGTTCCAGCAGCCCTTCATCAGCCGGAATCGCCGGTAGATCAGGCGCTTCCATAAAAGCCAGCGTTAAATTGCGCGTTTCCGCGATGACAATACGATCTGAGACATAGCGCTTGACCATTGTGTTGATGTCGATTGGAACCAGATTAAGCTGAGTTTGCTTCTGATCGAGGCGCGAAAGTTGCAGCAGTTCCTCAATCGTGATGCGCAGTCGGTTGGTTTCGCGCTCCATCACTTCCAGATGATAATCCAGCCGTTCCGGGTTTTTGCGCAGCAAATGCTCACGAATAGTCAGGCTGGTGATGGGCGTGCGCAGTTCGTGCGAGACATTTGACACAAATTCGTCCTTGACGCGGCTCAGCGCTTCCAGGCGTTCATTAGCGGCCTGTAAGTCGGCGGTACGTTCCCGGACACGAGCTTCAAGTTGCCGATTCATGTCAACCAGAGCATCTTCAGCCTCTTTTTGGGCAGTGATATCGCGCCCCACAGCCTGAATCAGCAAATCCCCATGATTATCAACGACGGCCTGATCCACCCACTGCACCCACCGTGTTCCCTTACCTGCAACCATAATTGGGCGTTCACGAGATTCCGGTTCACGCTTGAAAATTACTTCCTCGACACGAGCCAGAATATCCGCATGTTCATATTCGGGTACCATCGGCAGGAAGCTGTTGCCAATTAATTCTTCCCGCGAACGACCCACAAAATGGCAGTAAGCATCATTCACAAAGGTGAGAACAGTGTCCGGCGTGTACCGGCAAATCAAATCAACACGGCTGTTGACGATGGCGCTCAACAGTGCCTCTCGCTCCTGCAATTCGCTGGTGATGCGAATACGTTCCGCTTCAACCTGTTTTCGCTCGGTAATATCACGGATGGTATAGACATAACCCGCTAACGAGCCATCTTGCTTGCGAATAGGGCTGACCGCATGTTCTTTCCAGCGTACCTCACCCGATGGATGGATGAAACGATAAGGCCACAAGTTGGAGCCTTGCCCTTTTGTCAGGCGTAAAGCTAAGTTTTCCCTGACCAATTCCCGGTCATCCGGATGAATCCGCTCAAGCCAATGGCTCATATGCGTCCCCACGATTTCCTCTGGTGGAATTCCCCACACATCCACCGAAGACGGACTGACATACCGGATGAAGCCTTTTTCGTCTACCTGTCCAATCATGTCACGAATATTGTCCGTGACCAACCGCAGCCTTTCCTCACTGGCGCGCACTGCTTCTTCAGCCAGCTTGCGTTCGGTAATGTCGTGCGTCATACCCGCCAGACCAATGATCTCGCCCTGCTTGTTCCGCAGTGGAATCGTGCTGTAGACCAACCAGCGCCACTTATCCGTTTTTTCCGGCTGATGAACTTCCTGCTCCATCACCGGTTCGCCGGATTCGAGAATCGCCATTTCGTCATCACGCGATTGTTTAGCAATATCGTAAGGGAAAAAGTCGAAATCAGTTTTGCCGTACAGCTCCTCCTGCCGCGAAACGCCGAGAATTTCCATCGACACCGTGTTATTGAGCAGAAAGCGCCCTTCGGTGTCTTTAACAAAGACATTGTCCGGCAGAATATCAATCAGCAGGCGCAGGAGATTGCGTTCATACAGGATCGATTCAGCTACACGTTCTGGCGTATCCCCAATCGCTGATTCTAAGTCCGCTACTCGCCGCCGCAGCGTTTCCACTTCGGCAATGAGTTCGGCTTTCGTTTTATTGTCAAGCGCTGAATCAATGGTCATGAGCTTTGACTTTCAGGCTTAAAATCGTGAGTTTAAATTATAGCCTGTTATGAGCCGCATATTTGATAAAGACCCACATATAGCAGACACTGAACATTTGTGCTATAATAATCGTAGAGTTTATGCTTGTTTAGGAGAAGTGGCTATGGCTAACCTCGCTTCAATTGATTCCCATTTTGCAGGCAAAAATCCTGAATTAAAAGCGGCTTACGACCACCTGCTGTCAGAACTGCGGCGATTCGGCCCGGTACGGGAAGTGGCGAAACAGACTTCCATCCATCTGGAGAAAAACAGCGGCTTTGCTGGAGTGCATCCGCGCAAAGATTCATTTAACCTGGAATTCCGCACCAATTACAAAATTGACCACCCGCTGGTTACCCGCACACAACAGTTGTCAGCACAGCGCTTTGAACACACGGTCAGACTGGAGCGGGAAAGAGATGTCGGCAATCAGCTCTTGAAATGGTTGAAGGACGCTTATGAACTGAGCAAGTAGTGAAAAAACGGGCGGGACATACACATCCCGCCCGCTTATTTTCTGGAGTCTGGGTTATTGCCCCGGAGAAGTCGTCATACCGAAATTCGCGCCGACCAGCACCAGATCAGCAATGTTAATCTGGTTGTCCTGATTCATATCCGCGTTCAACGGTGCCAGCGGCACTTCCAGATTCAAATTCGCGCCAATTAACCCCGCATCACTGATGTCAATCACGCCGTTATTATCCGTATCGCCAGCGCGTAAGGTCGCCGTACCTAATTGCAGCGAACTATTCGTATTATCAAGCTGAACCGCCTGGTCGAATTTGAGATGCAGCGGTGCAACAGCCTCGACAATATAGTTTCCGGGCGGAACATTCAGGAATACATAGGTTCCGCTGGCATCCGTCGTGACGTTATCCACTAAAGTACCGCTGGGGCTTTCAATCAGGTTCACAGTGATTCCGGCGTTGTCATCACGATTTTGATAATTCACAATGCCAGAAATGCTTGAGAGCGCGACAGTCTGTTCCGGCATCTCCAGTGGAGTTGGCTCGACAGGTTGCAGCACATTCATCGCAGGCATCAGACCATTCACCACAGGCAGTGGCAAATCAAGCCCATGCAAATCTACAGCCAGCACCGTACAATTTACGGTATGCGTCCCGGCAATTTTCGGTGTGTAATTGAGCGTGAAAGCGGTCAGATTGCCGGAAAGTGGTTTATTGGGATTCAAACGGCTGACAGCAAGCTGCCAGTTTCCAGTAGCGGCGTTATAGCCCTGGTCGATAAAGAAGCTGTTTTTGCTGTTAAAGCTGTCCGATTCAACATGACCCGCGCCCTGCAAAACTTTCGGGTCGGATTGACAACTGACCTGTAAACCGTAGACATTTGCCACCTGATACAACTTAAACGCAACGCTGACCTGTGCTCCATCCGTTGTCTCGACCACGATAGTCGGCGTAGTCGGTTCAGTGGGCGGCGGCGGAAGCTGCGGCGTGGGTATCCGCGCAAGCAGAGTCGAATGGATAGCATTATAAGCCGGTTTCGCCTGATAATTGCTGTCGAAGGGCAGCGGCATATCCGGTTGAGCAATCCAGGTATAACGATCAGTAAAGCCCCAGGTAGTGAAGCCGGTACACACTTTGGATTGCAGACAGATATCCAGCATATTGGAGAATATCGCCGCCTGTGCATTCAATCGATCATTTGTGGTACCAGTGCCGTTTTTAACCTGCACATCCATCTCGGAAATCTGAATCTGTAGTCCCAGCGCACCCAAACGGCTCATATTGGTAGCGACATCCTTCACCTTGGGCGGCGTGCTAATGCTGGTATGCAGGTGGAAAGCCACGCCGTTGATTGGCACACCCCGCTGCACCAGATCCTTGACCATATTGTAAATCGCATCCGATTTGGGGGTGATACCCTCATTGCTGTAATCGCTGTAAAACAATATCGCGGCGGGGTCAGCCTGATGAGCAGCACGGAACGCCAGTTCAATATATTCCGGCCCGATTTTTTGCAGCCAGATCGTATCACGCAGCGTTCCATTGGGATTGAACGCTTCATTAACCACATCCCAATAACGGATTTGTCCGCGATAGTGCCCGACCTCGGTGCTGATATGATTCTGAAGCAGCGTAATCATCTGGTCGCGCGTGTAATTCGTGTTTGCCAGCCAGGTCGGATCACCCTGATGCCAGATGAGCGCATGACCGCGCACCTGCATATTGTGCGACAGCGCAAACGTCACCATCTGATCCGCTTCTTTGAAGTTGTATTGTCCTTGTGCCGGACTCACAGAACGGAACTTCAGCGCATTTTCCGGGGTCAGAAGATTGTACTGCTGGGCAATCATCTGCTGGTAAGTCGCATCGTTCCATAACGGCTGCGATTGAACGGCTGTCCCCACCAGAAAACCGATTTGGTCAGCCGCCTGTCGCAAAGTTACTGTGTCGCTCGCCTCTGTCGCAGATTGCCCGATGATTCCATGAATCCCCATAATAAGCAGGGTGCTGAGTAGAATAAGGGCTGTTCTGTGCTTCATATTTCAACCTCATAACTGCTGGTTGTCGTTTACATAGATTAAGAATTAATGACAACTGACTTTTTCAGCATACATTTACAAATTTCATTTCTCAATGAAGACGAATAGCCGAAAAGTCCCAGCATCGACCCTACCGATACCAAAGTACCGCGAACGCTTGCCAATAATTTAGTGGGCTGAAAGGCTGGGTCGCATTTGCCTTTTCATCGCTGGACGCATACACTGGAAATGCGGTACACTAACCGCATACGTTCATAATTTGTGTTTTTGTTCAAGCAATACAAGTTGTTGGGGATGAGTTCTTAGAAATTTCTTCTGTGTATGGATTGGTTCGCCATTCGCACATTCTAAGAACCAATAACTGAGAACTAACAACTAACAACTCGCTCGATTCAGTGTGAGAGGAATATCGCCTTGCCTAAAGTATTGGTTGTAGACGATGACCGTAATACTGTAAAACTGCTCCAGACTTTATTGGAGCTGGACGGTTTTGAGGTGGCTACATCGCCACGCGGTGCGGATGTCATTCCAACGGCTGAAGAAACCCATCCCGATATTTTCCTGATGGACTATCATCTGGCCGATATGGATGGTGTGGATATTGTGCGTGAACTGCGTGCCCATCCGGTCTTCGCCAAAACCCCCATTGTGATGACCTCCGGGCTGGATGTCGGTGAAGAAGTATTGGAAGCAGGGGCGAACAAGTTCATCATCAAGCCCTTTGAACCGGGCGACCTGCCGATCCTATTCAACAGTCTGTTGGCTGAAAATACCTGAAGCATTATTTTGATCGCATCCTCTCAAGGGTGCGATTGTTATTCAAAAAGTTTGTGATCCACATGACCCGTTACGATACTCCGGGGGAGGTTAGGTGCAATGGCCTCCCGTAAAAAATCCCGCCTGCACTGGTATCGGATGGATTTGCATCTGCATACCCCCGCCTCCAGCGATTTTCAGGAAGACGACATCACCTATCTGGATATTCTGCGCAAAGCCGAGTTTCGCGGTCTGGACATCATCGCCTTTACCGACCACAACACCGCCGCTGGCTATCAGGCCATGCGCGCCGAAATTGATCTGCTGACTACTCTGGAACAGTTGGGGCGCGCCCAACCGGAAGAACTGCGACGGTTAGCCGAATACCGCCGCCTGCTGGATAAAATCCTGGTGCTGCCCGGTTTTGAATTTACCGCCACTTTTGGCTTTCATATCCTCGGCATTTTCGCGCCATCCACGCCCGTTCGCTTAATCGACCATATCCTGCTAAGCCTGCATGTACCCCCAGCCGTCCTGGATGTGGGTAACTCGGATGTCGGCGCATCGTCCGATGTGTTGAGCGCCTACCAGATGATCGACGAAGCGGGCGGCATCTGCATTGCGGCACACGCCAACAGTACGCATGGGGTCGCCATGAAGGGCTTCGACTTCGGCGGACAGACCCGCATCGCCTACACGCAGGATCGTCATCTCCACGCGCTGGAAGTGACCGACCTGGGACGTAAAGGCCGCGACAGCACTGAGCGTTTTTTCAACGGCACAAAACCGGGCTATCCGCGCCGGATGCGCTGCATTCAAGGCTCGGATGCGCACCGCTTGAACGCCCTGACCGACAAGGGCAATAAAAACGCTAATTTAGGCGTAGGCGATAGAGCCACCGAAGTCCTGCTGCCGGAACGCAGTTTTGATGCCCTGCTGGAAATGTTCCGCGAAAACGACTTTTCCCGCACCCGCCCCTACACCCCCACCCGCCAGCCCCTCGATTATATTCAGGCAGCGCGGGAAGAAGGCGCGAGTCTGGTACAGTCCTTCCATGAATCGATGAGCAGGCAGGGCGGACGGCTCTATAACATCATCGCGGATGTGTGCGCCTTCGCCAATACCAACGGCGGAACCATCTATATCGGATTGAATTCCGATCCGAAAAAACCGCCTGTCGGTGTGCCCGATCTGCAAGACTCGCTCGATATGCTCCCAGCCGAAATTGGTCGCATGATTGCCCCTTCGCTGGATGTCGAGATTGACGTGCAGGAAACGCAGGGCAAGCAGATCATTCGCGTGCAGGTTCCCGCCGGAGAAGAACCGCCCTACGCCATTGAAGACAATAAAATCTATGTGCGTGATGAGGCCGATACCAGCCTTGCTGTGCTGGACGAAATCGTGAATCTGGTGCGGCGTGGACTGGAAAAAGCGGGTCAAAGTATCCCGCCCCCACCCGTTCTCTCTGCCCCGGTGGAAGAAAACCCACCC
>JBGAGR010000095.1:0-24452 GCA_044226645.1 Aggregatilineales bacterium | reverse complement strand
TCCTCGGCGGCCTGACGGGCAAATTCTGCCAGATCAACCTGAGCCGTTGCTGTCCCTACCGCATTATCAAATCCAGTCTGAGTGGTAGCCTGAGCATCAATCTGCGCCTGCGCGGTTCCCAATGCGGCGGTACTTTGGGCGGCGAGAGTGGCCTGTTGATTAGATACCGCTGCTAAAGTGGCCTGAGCGGCGGCAATTATCTCGGCCTGTAAAGTCGCGGTTGCGGCGACATCATTGCTGCGTGCATCAGCCGATTTTGCCTCAGCCACAGCCGTTCCACGCTGAGCATCCAGCACAGCCTGAGCGGTGGCGGCATTCTGAGCCAGCGCGACAGCGGTCAGACGTTCGCTCTCAGACTGCGCTTGTGAAGTGCCTGCTGCTATCGCCTCAGCAACGGCGGTTCCGCTGCGATCATCCATATCCGCCTGAGCGGTCTGCGCCAACTGTGCCGCTTTAAGTGCATCCTGCTGTTGGGTAAATAAATATATTGCCAGAATAACGGCCAGGGCAAAACCAATAATAGCCACTCGTTGTCCCATAATTGTGTCCTTTAAAAGCACGATTAACGATAATCATGACATAGAACGCTTTCAGGAGCAAAGAAGTGGGACATTTCTCAGCAGATGCTTATCGATAGACCCAATAGCATGAAACGTTTTGTAGGGACACGATATATCGTGTCCGGTCTAAATCATGTGGATTCTTTTACTTTATCAGTTGGTGTGAAAGGGGACGACATGCCCATGCACGCCGCCCCTTATTGGCTATTCTTCTTCCTCTGTTTCCAGCAGCCGTGACAGGTCTGCCGCGCGTTGGTCGGCATCCTGCTCCACATATTGCTTCCACATACGCCGCATGAGGGTTTGCGGATTGGTTCGTACACCTTGTGCAGCGAAATAATCACATATCCGCTCAATATCGCGTTGCAGAATGAAGTAGGCTTCACTGTTATTGTGGCTGTCTGTGACCTGGGGAAAATCAATCAGGGTGATTTTGCCATCCCAGTAGAGGATATTGTAAGCCGAAAGGTCGCCATGAATCATGCCGTGTTGCAGCATCAGTTCGATGTTACGCACCACTTCCCGGTAAAGGGGAATGGCTTCATCCAGCTCAAGTTCGACCACGCTCAGGGGTGGTGCGGCTAGGTCAGCATCGCCGATGTATTCCATCAGGATGGCGTTTTCGCTGGCAGCATACGGTTTTGGTACGGCTGCTCCGGCGTTGTAAAGCTGCTGGAGGGTGGTGTATTCGAACATCAGCCATGATGTATGCGAAACCTGCTCCCCATAAGCAGTCTTTTTGCCGAGGGCGCGCATGGTACGGTGATCGGTTTCCTTCACCGCACGACCTTCGGCGGTCAGGATGGCGCGACCTTCACGGTACATTTTATCGTTGCGTAGTTGGCGGAACTGCTGCGGACGATAAACTTTCGCCGCCAGTAGCTCCACGCCCTGACCGGGACGCGCTGCACAGCGGTACACGCTGGCTTCTTTGCCGCCTTTGACCTGCGCCAGCACATCGGTGATGTAATCCTGACGATAGAATTCATACAGCGACTGCATCAGCCAGCCTTCTTCATGACGCGAGGCTTGATAGATGGTTTTGAAACCTGCGCCTTCCACTGCGCTGGTTTCTGCCAGTTCGGCGATCACCTGCTGTTGAGATTTTTTCGGCGCGTGTTTATTGGCCTTTGGCTTACGCTTCCGGCGTTCCTGACGATCACTGCCTTTGATATTCAGTACGTCCTCATAGTCGTTGAGGTTGATGTCATAGGTACGAGACAAGATGATTTTCCTTGTTATGTTGTTGTCTGTTCAAGTATCCCGACAATCTGGAACCAGATCGGGTCGGGATATGGGTTTTTCTCGATAGTCATCCCAATCCGCTTCATTACGCCCATTGACCCTTCATTGGTATATTCGGTAGTGGCGATGATACGGCTGAGATTTAATTGGCTAAAAGCATAGTCCACCAGGGTTTGCGCCGCTTCACTGGCGTAGCCCTGCCGTTGATAAGCCGGATCAACCGCCCAGAACAGACCCATTTCTGGTCTGAAACGGCGGTCTTCACATCCGCTGCGGCTGACGAAATACGGTAAGGTATCGAATGGCCCGTAGGCTGGAACCAGCCCGACACTCCCGATGAGCTGTCCATCGTCCTTGCGCACAATCGCGCGGTCTCCATAGGGTGGCTGGTACATCTGAGCCAATTCCCGATAATTCCGTGTCACCCATTCCAGCCATTTCTGGCGGTCATCAAGCGACGTGTATTCATGAGTATCGCTGTGGAAAGCCTCGTTCAGGATTTGATGAATACCTCCGAGGTCGTCCATTTCAAATTCGCGTATGTTCAGGCGTTTTGTTTCTAAGGTTGGTATGCGCATCGTCATCCAGGCACCTCTCACTTTCTGTATTGATTTTTCATACATGAGTTCGTGCTTCTATCCAGGTAGAACCGGGCAGCACGAGAGTCCCGATTCGCGGCGCGAGTCGGTTTGAGGTGCAAAGCAGCCATCAATAGGCGAACACAAAAAAGACCACCTCAAACCGAGATGGACTCAGATACGCCTATGACTGCGCTTATTTTAGAAGTGATTCAGTGGGGAATCGATTAAGCGTGGCAAACGGGCGTATGCTGAGCATTGTAGGTTGCAGTTCCAACTTGTGCCATGTACTTCATACGCCTCCAAAAGAAGCTAATTAAACGACGTTGAAACTATAACATAGGTTTCGAGTGGTTGTCAAAGGCTATCAGGGGGCAAAAAGTCACATTTGGACGATTTATTCGCGCTTGACTCTGCATCTCTAATCCCTATATACTGTTCGACATGGATATTTATACCTACTCACCCATGCCCATGCGCTCGATGCGGTTCCAACATCTGGACAGATGTCGGAGATTGCGGCGCGTGCAGTAGGTGCATCATCAGCAAGCTCAACCGTCTGTCCAACACGACAGGCGGTTTTTTATTTGTGGTGGTTCTGGGCAAAATTCGTATGTAGGGACACGATATATCGTGTCTCTACGAGAAAATCGACTATGAATGTATTGAGCGAAAATTCTATCAACTATATCCTGACCGAACTGGACGGCGATAATCTGGTAGCAATTGGCCTGACTGGCAGTTACGCGCGTGGCACAGCAACACCCCATAGTGATGTCGATATTTACCGCTTCGGTCAACAGCCTGCCAAAGACCACTACACACTGCGCATGATTGACGGGCATCTCGTGAGCATCACCAAAGCCACCATCGAAGCCAAACGCGCGGATTTGACCGAACCAGATTCGGCGATGTGGGCAGTACCGGGGCTGCGCCAGATGCAAATTTTGCTGGATAAATCCGGCGAATTAGCCGCCTTGAAGCAGGAAGCCGAGAACTTCCAATGGAAGCCGTTGCAGCCTGCCGCTGATTATTATGCCAGCGCGGAATTGATGGGCAATGCTGAAGAAGCCCACAAAATCCTGAGTGCGTTATCAATAGGTGATGCTGAGATGATTATATACGCGGCAACCGGACTGATTTTTGGGCTGGCGCGTGTTCTGCTCGTTCAGCGCGGCGTATTGATTGAAAGCGAAAATGGCTTTTTCCGGCAGGCACAGGAAACTGCTGGAATAGCCTCACACTGGTCACAGCAGTTCCGCATCGCCACCGGACTTGAACCCCTGGCAGACCCGCTTCGAATGCGGGGATATGCCAGCCTCGCACTCTATGAAGAAACGGTTCGTCTGTTACGCGCTATAATTGCCCCGGAACATACCGAGGTGATTGATACAACCTTAAACCATATTGCTGCTTTTCGCGGCTGATTACTGGACAAGATTGAGCAATTTAGGAGCATTCATGACCACTGAATCCGAAATCATTCACGTTTCCGTCGCCTGGCCTTACGCCAATGGCGACCTGCACGTTGGACATCTCGCGGGAGCCTATCTTCCCGCTGATATTTTCGCCCGTTACCATCGCCTGAAGGGTAATCAGGTACTCATGGTGTCCGGCTCGGATAGTCACGGTACGCCCATTTCAGTTGAGGCGGATAAACGTGGCATCCCGGCGCGGCAGGTCTTCGAGCATTATCACGAGCGCTTTTTGCTGGCACAGCAGAAAGTCGGCATCAGCTATGATCTGTTCACCCATACCGATACCGAGAACCATCACAAAGTCTCGCAGGACTTCTTCCTCAAACTACTGGAAAATGGCTATCTCTACAAAGAGAAGCAGAAGTTGATGTACAGCGAGTTGGAAAAGCGCTTCCTGCCGGATCGTTATGTCGAAGGCGAATGTTATATCTGCCATTATGCCAATGCGCGTGGCGATCAATGTGATAACTGCGGCAATCTGCTGGATGCGACTCTGCTCATTAACCCGCGCAACAAGGGCAACCCATCCGATAAGCTGATTATCCGGGAAAGTGAACACTTCTTCCTCGACCTCGCACGTTGGGAGCCGCAGTTGCTCGACTATCTGAAGAAGAATGAGAGTCACTGGCGGCCTAACGTAGTGCGCTTCAGCAGCAATTTCGTTTCCGATGGCTTGCAAGGTCGCCCCATCACCCGTGATATTGACTGGGGCATCTCCGTCCCGCTGGAAGGTTGGGACGATAAGAAACTGTATGTCTGGTTCGAAGCCGTCATCGGTTATTTTTCCGCCAGCGTCGAATGGGCGAAGAACATCGGCAAACCTGACGAGTGGAAGAAGTGGTGGTATAACCCGCAGGCCAAAATTTATAACTTCATCGGCAAGGACAACATCCCTTTCCACACCATCATCTGGCAGGCCGAATTACTCGGCGTGAACGGCATTTACAACGAAGCCAACGATGTCAATGCTTATGATGCCGAATTGCAGCTTCCCTACGATGTTCCAGCCAATGAGTTCATGAACATCGAGGGCGATAAGTTCTCCAAGAGCCGCAATTGGGCGATTTGGTTACCCGATATTCTGGAACGCTATCAGCCGGACGCGATTCGCTACTATGTCGCTTCGACTATGCCGGAAACGCACGACTCGGATTTCGCCTGGGATGGCTTCCTGAACCGCGTCAATGGCGAACACGACTCGGATTTCGCCTGGGATGGCTTCCTGAACCGCGTCAATGGCGAACTCTTAGCCGCGTGGGGCAATCTGGCGAACCGGATGCTCAGTTTCTCCTACAAGCGTTTTGAGGGCAAAGTGCCGGACATCAATCTGCTGGATTTGACGGCGGAAGATCAGGCCATCATCAAGCAGTCTGAGGCGGCGTTTGATACCGTCGGGCAGCAAATCGCGGCCATCAGCCTGCGCGAAGCCCTGACCACCGCTATGACGTTGGTGCGCGATACCAATGCCTATCTGGATCGCCGCGCACCCTGGAAAACCATCAAAGAAAATCCAGCCGATGCAGCGCTCTCGGTCTATACCGTCCTGCGGGTAGTTGACAACCTGAAAATTCTGCTCGCGCCCTTCCTGCCTTTTACCTCGCAAAAGCTGCATGAATTTCTCGGCTACGATGGTCAGTTGTTCGGGGAGCAGAAAATCGTTGAGTATCAGGAAAGCACACGTCCGCACAAAGCGCTGATTTATGATGGCAGCAAAGCCATTGGGACATGGGCGAAAAGCGATCTTAAGCCGGGGACAGCCTTGCGCGAACCTGCGCCGCTCATCGTCAAACTCGAACCGGAAATCGTCGAGAAAGAACGTGCCTATCTCGGTCAGCCGCGCGATGAGCATGAAATCAGTGTCTAAGGGCTATATTCAATAAAGTGTTTTCGTAGGGGCGCATCGCGATGCGCCCGCTTGAAAAAGTTAATGTAGAGAGAGCCATGTTTGGGAGGGTAATATGACTGACCACCCTATAACTCTGAGTGTTCCTGAACATATTTATGATCGTGCGCGGCAGCTTGCGGAAAGCGCGTCTGAGCCAATTGAAAATGTGCTGGTACGTCAGTTGGAGGCCGCCTTATCTGAGCCTTTGCCCACACTGCCACCAGATGAACAGGGCGAACTTGATGCCCTTCAGCGTCTATCTAGTGAAGCACTGTGGACGATAGCGCGTGAACAAATGCCAGCCGACCAACAGGCACGTATGCAAATCCTGATGGACGCGAATTCAAAAGGCATGATTTCCGATAATGAGTATCAGGAACTTTCGCAGCTTGTTGACGTGGGGCAGCGTTTGATGCTGCGGAAGGCACAGGCGGCAGCGTTGTTGACAAAGCGTGGCTATACCGTCAAGCCGAAAGACATGGCTGGATGAGATGAGCGAATGTAGCGGTTGCAGAGTTAGTAATGACAAATGTAAACGCCATATGCGTTGGCTTTCGTAGGGGCGCATCGCGATGCGCCCTCTTAATAAAGTAATTATTTCATCACTTGCTATCTGACAATCAGCAAGCGAATATTTAGCCCTAGAGGATATTTATCCTGAATATGATTGACACAACCCAATTACTCACACTAGTTGATTTTCACGCAGCACAGCGTCGTTTGCAGGGGGTAGCCCAGACTACTCCCTCGCTCTACTGCTGGGAATCGCATCCCAATGAAGCCGCCTGGTTCAAGCCAGAAAACTTGCAGCCGATTGGCTCGTTCAAGATTCGCGGCGCATATAACCGCATTGCAGCTTTATGTGAAAGTGAAAAACCGGAAGGCATCATCGCCTTTTCCAGCGGCAATCACGCGCAGGGCGTAGCTTATTCCGCGCAGCGTTTGGGCATCCCAGCAACCATTGTCATGCCGAGTAACGCGCCAGCAATCAAAGTCGAAGCGACTCGTTCTTATGGCGCGAACATCGTCTTTTATGACCCCACCACACAGGATCGCGAGGAAGTCGCGCGGCAGGTCAGCGCTGGCAAAAATTGGGTGCTGGTTCCGCCCTTTAATGACCCCTACGTCATCGCCGGACAGGGTACGATTGGCCTCGAAATCATGGATGAGCAGCCCAATGTCGATCTGATTATCACGCCTGTGGGTGGCGGTGGACTGATTAGTGGCATCGCGACAGCCGCGAAATTGCTGAATCCGCGCGTCAAAGTGATCGGCGTAGAACCCGAACTGGCAGCGGACGCACAGGAATCACTGCGGAGCGGGCATCTGGTCAAATGGACGGGCGCACAAACCAACCGCACGATTGCCGATGGGGTTCGCACACTCGGTCTGGGCGATTTGACCTTCGCCCATGTTCAGCAGTACGTTGATGATATTATCACGGTCAGCGAGGATGAAATCCGCGATGCCGTCCGGCGCTTGGCGCTCAAAGCCAAATTGATCGTTGAGCCGTCCGGCGCGTTACCTTTCGCGGCCTATCTGCATCATCATGACCAACTGCCCACAACGAAGCAGACAGTGATGGTTTTAAGCGGCGGGAACATTGAGCCGGAACTGCTGACGAAGATACTTGGACAATAACGAGAGAATCCAGCCATGACATGGCGTGAGCATATTGACCCGACGGGAACGGAATGTGAATTTTTCCCGCCTGCTTCAGCAGCTAAAATTGCTGAGGTCGAGAAGGTGTTAGGAAATCATTTCCCGGAAGATCTAAAAAGCTTGTTGCTGGAAACCAATGGGGTCTACCATAAACCTGCTTTTTACACACTGGTATGGTCAGTTGAGGAAATCGAGAGAGAAAATTTGGCGATGCGCCGCTATGAAGTCTACAAAGCCGGGGATCATATGCCCTTTGACTCCCTGTTATTCTTTGCACGTCTTGACGGAAATCTATTCGCTTTTCCCATCTTTGCGGATCATACGACGGATACGCGCATATTTGAATGGGATCCAATTGGTGATAGTCGTGTATACGTCGCTCAATCGCTTAAACATTACTTGAAGCCGAAATAATCCGAGTCAATCATGGTTACTTTGCCTTATACGACTTGCACTGAAATTCAAACGCTTGAGCAGTTCAATCCTAACGCACTCATGTGGATGTCACCGATTTGATTTAAACTATCTGGTGTAATTGCATCCACCAAATTAGAGAAGGCAGATTATGGGATTGGAAAATTTCATACGGGACATGCCCAAAGTCGAACTCCATGTTCATCTGGAAGGCTCTGTAAAACCCGCGACATTACTAGCACTGGCGAAACGCCATCATATTGAACTTCCGGCGGATACGGTTGAAGGTGTTCAGCAGTGGTATACCTTCAAGGATTTCGCCCATTTTGTCCAGATTTATCTCAAGATTTCAAGCTGCATCCGCACGCCCGATGATATTGAACTGATCGCCCGTGAATTTTTGGTTGGGCAGGCGCACCAGAATGTGCATTACAGCGAAGTAACCTATACCGCATGGACGCATTATGTCCAGAAGCAGATTAAGTTCGAAGACCAGCTTGCCGCGCTCAACCGGGCGAAAGAGTGGGGCGAGACGGAACTCGGCGTGAGCATGAAATACATCATCGACATCCCGCGCGTGATGCCTGCCGATGCTGCCCTGATCGTAGCCGATTGGGCGATCAGCGGGATGGGCAACGGCGGAGTCGTTGCGCTTGGATTGGGTGGCCCGGAAGCGGGAAATCCCGTCGAGCGTTATGCCGATGCTTATGAACGGGCGCATTCCGCTGGACTGCCGTGTATCCTCCACGCGGGTGAACATGCAGGCCCGGAAAGCATCTGGGGCGCGATTCGTGTCGGTGAAACTATTCGCATCGGTCATGGTGTGCGCTGTCTGGAAGACCCGGTGCTGGTACGCTTCCTGCGTCAGTCACAGATTCCGCTGGAAGTCTGCCCGACCAGCAACATTTGTTTAGGGGTGTTCCCAGGTATGGAAGAGCATCCCTTACCGCGTCTGATGAGCGAGGGTTTGTATGTCACCATTAACTCGGATGACCCGCCCATGTTTAACACGACGTTGACCGATGAATTTCAGAAATCGGCGCAGGCCTTTAATCTGAAGCCGGAAACGATACAAGGGCTGGTGATGAATGCCCTCCGCGCGGCGCGTTTGCCGGACGCGGAAAAAGTGGCGATGGAAGCCGAATTTACCGTTGAGTTTCAACGATTAAACACCGAGATTCAGCAGAACGACAGTACAGAAACGATCTCATAATGAGAGAGAAACAGTAGGAAAGTAAGGTTATGGCGAAAGTCGCATTTCTCGAACGATTAAAACAGGATAAACCGATTCTGGGCGATGGCGCGATGGGAACGCTTCTGCATCAGCATGGAGTCCCGATCAAAAGCTGCTTTGATGAATTGAACCTGACGCAGCCGGAACAGGTTAAACGGATTCACCGCGAATATATTCTGGCAGGCGCGGATTTGATCGAAACCAACACCTTTGGCGCGAACCGCTACAAGCTGGCGAAGCACGGGCTGGAAGATAAGGTCGAACTCATTAACCAGACTGGTGTCAAACTGGCGCGTCAGGTGATTGAGGACGTGAACCCGAATCGTGATGTCTACATTGCTGGCTCGGTGGGGCCGTTGGGTGTGCGTCTGAAGCCTTTCGGACGCATCCGACCCGAAGAAGCCCGCGCAGCTTTCAGCGAACAGATCAAGGCACTGGTGGATGCCGGAGCCGATCTGATTTTGATGGAGACTTTCAGCGATCTGATGGAACTGCTGGAAGCCCTTTCCGCGTCTCACGAAGTCGCGCCGGACGTACCTGTCGTCACACATATGACCTACGGGCAGGATGACCGGACATTGCTCGGTGATCTCCCGGCGCAGGTCGCGCGTGACCTGTATAAAGGCGGCGCGGATGTCATTGGCGTGAACTGCGGCGGCGGCCCGGAGCAGCTTTCGCACATCCTTCAGGCCATGCGTCAGGCCGTACCGGACGCGATTATTTCCGCTATGCCCAACGCTGGTTTTCCAGAATCAGTGGGCGAGCGCATGATGTACCCCGCGACAGTCGAATATTTTGCCGAATACGCGCTGACCTTCAAAGCCATCGGCGCGAGTATGATCGGTGGATGCTGTGGGACGACACCCGAACACATCGCGGCGATGCGCAGGGCGTTGGATAACCCTGATCTGCCGCTGCCGCACATCGAGATTTTGGAAACTTACGGCGATGACCATGCCCTCGTGCCGGAACGCCCAACCGAACTGGCGCGAAAATTAGCCGCAGGGCGATTCGTTGTGACCGTCGAAATGCGACCACCGCGCAGCTTTGTCCCGCAGAAAATTCTGGCCTCGGCACAGCTTTTGCAGGAAGCCGGAGCCGATATGGTCAACGTTGCCGACAGCCCGACAGCGCAGATGCGCATGAGTCCCTGGGCAGTCTGCTACTTTTTGCAGTCACGCCTCAACATCGAAACGGTGCTGCATTTCCCCACGCGCGGACGGAATCTGCTGCGTGTTCAGGGTGATTTGCTGGCGGCTCACTCGCTCGGACTGCGCAACCTGTTCGTCGTGATGGGTGACCCGACCAAGATCGGCGATTACCCGGAGGCGATGGACAATTACGACGTGGCTCCCTCGGCGCTCATCAGCATCATCAAGCACAAGATGAACAACGGAACCGATCAGGCCGGGAACTCGATTGGTCAGCCGACTACGTTTACGGTAGGCTGCGCGGTGAACATGTTCGCGGCAGACCTTGACCGGGAAATCGGCACCCTCATCAAGAAGCAGGAAAATGGTGCAGATTTCGCGCTCGGTCAGCCTGCCTTTGAGCCGGGGCGCATCGAGATTTTCCACCAGCGCTACCGGGAAATCACGGGCGAAGACCTGAAACTCCCGGTGTTGATGGGTTTGCTCCCGCTCTATAACTCGAAGCACGCCCAATTCCTGCATAACGAAATTCCGGGCATCAGCATTCCCGAAACGCTGAAGAAGCGGATGGAAGATGCGGGTGAAAATGCCCCGATGGAAGGGGTACGCATCGCTCAGGAACTGCTGCGCGATTTGCGCGGGTTGGTGCAGGGCGCGTATATCATCCCGGCTTTCGGACGCTACGAGTTAGCGGCGGAAGTGATCGACGGGTTAGCCGTAGCCAGATAGTGCTGAGTTTGAATTCGGTTTCGCGGCGGCGGCGAACATTTTTGCCGCCGCAATCTTCGCTGCAAAACAACCATTTCCTAACACAACTGTCACCAATTCTCTACTCCATGTTGCAGCAAATTGCATTGGGGGGGATTGCTGCAATGTTTGCAATATAACCACGATTTTTCCCCGTAAATTCGATCCTTTTCAAACGGCGAAGATCGCAAAAACACGGGCAATTTTGCCGTTAGCGCTGTCCCAATCATAGACACCTGCAAAACTCATCACTCGACTATGCACACCGTAGCACAATTCGACAGGAATAGGGCTACCTTTTGGTAAACTTTTCGGTGTGAATTTTCTAACGGACATGGGTGCTATAATCGCTTGAAAGAGACTTCACCAACAGGGCGCGGTGATATGGCTACAGAAGAGATGCTCCATGCCGCTCAATACCGTCTGGCACAGCATTACCTGAAAAAACTGAGTGAGGCAGCGACAGCATCCGGTCGCGGATATGCCAACCAGATGTACGGCCTGCATATGTTCGACCATGAGTGGCCGCAAATTCAGCGCTGGAAGGCCTTGGCGACAGCGCAGACTCAACACGCTAACCGGGAATGGGCGCAGTTGTGCCGGGATTTTGTGCTGCAAGGGTCGAATATCATGTCCTTGCGCCAGACGACGGAGGAGCGCCTTCAGTGGTGGCGGGACGGTTTGGAGGCGGCATCATTGCTGGAAGATCAGGCGGCGGAGCTGCGGATTTTGCCGAATGTGGCGCTGACCTATTTCAACACGGGGCAGATTGACGAGGCCGAGCGCTATGGTCGGCGGCTCCTGCAAACCGCTGAAGCGGCTGGGGATAAGATCAGAATGAATCGGGCGCTGTTCCTGTTGGGTCTGATGCTGGAAGAGCGAGGGGCGCTTTCCGAAGCGGCAGCCTATTTTGAACGCAGTCTGGAGCTTTCCGAGTCGCTCCAATCGACAAAGGATATTGGTTACGCACTGCTGGGGTTGGGCGGGATTGCAGTTCACGACGGGAAGTACGAGGAAGCCTACCAGCATTTCTTCCGCTACATGAAATTGACGGAAGCCCCCGGACAGGAAATGGATTACTGCAACGCGCTTCAAGCCCTCAGTGAGGCGCTGCGCAATCTCAAACGCTATGACGAGGCGGAAAGCTATCTCCGGACATGTGTTCAGCGCTGCCGGGATTTAAATTATCAATTTGCGCTCGGACAAAGTCTGATCGCGCTCGGCGTATGTGTGATGGATCGGGGCGACCTCGCCGCCGGCAAAGCGCAGATTGAGGAAGGGCTGGTGATCGCGCGGGAATTCAGCGCGGCACGCGACGTGATTCACGGCCTGTCGTCTTTGGGCTACGTGCGCTTTCGGATGGGTGAATTCAGCGCGGCATTGGAACCCTTACTGGAAGGGCTGGCGATGGCGCGTGAGGGGCACATGCCGGATTTTATCTGCTACACCCAGCGCAATCTGGCCTATGCCTATCTTGGGACGGGCGATATAGACTCGGCGGGTAATGCGCTGCGGGAATCGCTGACGATTGCGCGAACGCTGGGGACAGCGCCACAGATCGTGAAAACGCTGTCCTGCGCCGTGACCTATGCCCATCGACTGGGGCAGCATGAACAGGCCGCGCACTGGGCAGGCTGTCTGATGGGCAATCCAGAACTGGATGAAGCCCTGTTTGGCGAGGTTTGCCACGCGCTGGAATCCGCGCTCGGTGAGGATGCCTATCATCAGGCGCTTAAGCAGGGAAAATCGCTGACGCTAGATGATGTCATGCGGGAAGTCATGGCGCTGATGCTCCCGGAAATCGAAGGCCGGTAACCGGTGATTTGTGGGATTGGATTGAGGTGATATATGGTTCGATACAAACTACTGTTCATTACTCTATTTTTTGCTTTTCTGACTGGTATTGACCCCACCAATGCGCAGGATGGGCAATATCTGCCGTCCGATCTCCTAAATATTACGCCGGAAAATGCTGCTCAACTCCAACTCCTGAACGTCATAGGGCCGGGTAGTGTTAATGATATGGAGCTGTCACCGGATGGAAAACAGCTTGTCATCGGCAGTACGGTCGGTTTATTCGTCCATGACCCTGCCGATTTTAATGCTCCCCCTCATCTGTTGAGCAGCCATTACAGTCCGAGAGTGGCTTACAATAAATCCGGCACACGACTGGCAGCCGTGATGAGCGAAAACTATCCCTATAGATATGAAGCCCCGGCTTCATTCAGCTTGTTGGTATGGGATACCCAATCGTGGGATTCTCCAACAACCATAGCTCACTTCGATAAATCGGTTGATAGCGTGGCGTTCAGTCCCGACGAAAAGACGATCCTTATAGGATTTGGTCGTCGTGATGGGATTAAAATCCTCGATAGCACAACGGGTACTGTATTCGCTTCATTTGATGGATGGAATCCTGTCTACAGCGCAACAGGAGACTTCATGATTTTTCAGCGCCAGACGAAAACGGTTGAGCTAGTCGTTTGGGATACGCGCTCACAACAGGAATTCGTTATCCAGAACGGCTATAAAGTGATTCTGCATCCCACTCGTAATCTGATGGCTTATGTTAATCTGAACAATTCTGATGTGCAGCTTTATGACCTTGACTTGGGTCGGTCGATTCGTGTGACGGATGGGACGACTTTTGCACCACTGTCGCTGGCATTTGACGCGCTTGGTGAGCTTCTGGCAGTGACCACACTAGGCGATAATGGTAATGAAGTTCATATGTGGAGCATACGCCAACAGAAAGAAGTTCAGGTTCTCAGCGATAGAATCAGCCGGTGTTGCGACAGTTTTGATGATTTCAATTTCCTGGCTTTTACTCCGGATGGTCAGTATGTGATGGCTTCAGCTATTTCAGAAATGGGGGCAACTGTCGTATGGGTGTGGAAACGCGATGGCGAACAGATTGCGGCGCTGGAAGGTGCTGGATCGGCTTTGCTGGATTCCGCCAACAACCAGTTTATCTATGACACGGGTTCTGGGACTGTAAGGACCTGGAATATCGATACTCAGGAAGAAAAAGCAGTGCTGGCCTATCCCTATCAATGGTGGCGACACGCCGCGATGAGTGTGGATTACAGCCCAAATGGTCAGTTGTTCGCCATTGGTCATCGTGACAGCGCCGTCTATCTATGGGATGTCCATACCGGACGCAGACTGGCGACTCTAGCGGGGCATGAATCCAGTGTGGGTCAGGTGCGTTTCAGTCCCGATGGTCAATGGCTCGCATCCATTACCGAACCAATGGGCGGAAGCCCGATTGATTACACAGTGCGCCTCTGGAATACAACCACATTCGAGCAGGCTGCCCTGATTCAACAAACCCAGCCGATATATCACATCGCTTTTAGCCCGGATGGTCGCCTGCTGGCAACTGCCGTCAAATCAGATGATGAAGATTTGCCCGTACAGGTCTACTTGTGGCGTGTTGACGACCTGTTAAAAAGGGGACAGCTTGAAGAAGGGATGCAAGCGGCAGTGCTATCGACGGATTACAGCGGCGGTGATACATTATCGGTGGAATTTGTACCGAATTCCGATCTGTTGGCGGTAACGGGAAGTGAGATTCAACTGTGGGATGTTGCGACTTTACTGGATAACGTTTCAACCCGCGCCGATTCGGTTTCGCCGGAAGCGAGTATCCCGGAAAGTAGTGGGCCATTCGCTGTCAATCGAGATGGAACGCTGTTGGCTTATACCGATCTCACCCAGCATCAAGTCTACCTGTGGGATGTGCAAAATCGCCGCGAGAAGACTACCTTATCCGGTCACAATGGGCCGTTGCACAGCCTTGCTTTCAACCCTGCTGGAACATTGCTGGCATCAAGCAGCGCCGATAGCGAAGATGTCGATAATTCGATTCGCATCTGGGATGTCAAAACAGGTAAGCAGGTTGGCTTCTTAGATGGACTCGAAGAAATCTGGTCAGTGGCCTTTAACCCGGAAGGAACTTTATTGGCATCCGGTAGCGGCGGTTGTTATAGGTGTCCGGGTGAAGGTTCCAGCAGCGATGATGCAGTTCGTATCTGGGGGATTCCGGGTTAGCCTACTTCGCTAACAGGTATTCCGTATCCAGCACTGTTTCGAGAGCGGAATCGCCAGATTTTTCGACGCGGTAGCCTTTGGCATCCGGGCGCGAACTGACCACCTTATGCAGCTTTCCGTCGATGTAGTGTCCGGCTGCGCTGTCATCGAAAGCCACGCCAGGGATGATCTCGCCAGAAGCGATCATGCGCTGGAAATCCGGGCGGCGCATCGCTTCGCCATCATAATGTGGCGAACAGCTTCCTGCTAGATAACCGAGGCAGGGTAATCCGGTCAGTTTGCCAGGAATCGAATCGGTCAGGCCGAACTCAAACCAGCAGATGGCTCCCGCGCTCAATCCCGCCAGTACCGTGCCATTATTCGCTGCATCCAGCAGAATTTTATCGAGAGTCCATTCACGCCAGAGCGCCAGCATCGATTTGGTGTTGCCGCCCCCCACATAAATGATATGTTGCGACATGAGGTAATCGGCAATATCGGCGGTATGAGGCGCAAACAGCGACAGAAACGATGGCTCACAATTGAGCGCGTTAAAGGCTTTGTAAAAATTGATGATGTAATCGCGTCCTTCGGAGAATCCGCCCCCGCCCATTGCGATGATTTGCTGCATGGTCGTTAATCCATTTTGAGGGTTACATCGGTTCCATAAGCCGCTGAATTTGCGCCGTCCGCTGCCGGTGCGACAGGCGCATCGACATACATTCCGCCTGCGACAGCGATGTCATCGGGATTCGGCCCCAGTTGAAAGGCTTGTACCTTGATGCGCAGGCGGTTGAATACACCCGGTGTCACTTTAAAGGTGCTGTAGGCCGAGTCATTATCGAGTTCGAGCGCGGCTTCCTGTGGACGTGCCAGTTCGGCATTCACGACGGAGACGCGCACGACAACATCCGCTGCCCCGCTCAATTTTTGTCCATTAGCCGCAGGATGAAAACCAATCTGCACATTGGCCGTTTCGCCAGCGACAAAGGGCTTGGGCGCGACCAGCACCATACGGCGGATGATGGTTTCTTCATCCTCAGTCTTGCGCTGAGTCTTTTCGGCGGGCGCATCGGCATCATATTCCGCCAGCGTATCACAGGCTTCCTGTCCATGATCGCTCAGTCGATAGGCCTGATCGCCATCCATTTGCAGATAGCCTTTGGTCACCAGACGGCGGATGATCTTACCGAACAGGCGCTCACTCAGCCCTACGCCATCCATAATTTCAGCCGCGTGAGCGATAGACAAATCGCCCGCGTTGTAAAAGCGCAGAACATCCAGCGCTTCGGGCGGTAAGGCTTTCAGGTGGAATGGGAGTTCCATTGGCATAGGCTTGTGCTTTCTATCATGTTCATTACAAATTGAGTGATTTCAGTATAATGTCAGTTTTTGATAGGCACAACAAAGGCTTTTCTGAAGGGGAAATGATTCCTATTCGATGCATAACCTTGAGTGCCGCCAGTTACGCTCTCAATCCGTACTGGATATTTCATCCCCTTCTTGACAGTGAGTTGCTTTCCTTGTGCCGCTATTCATATACTTTGGTTCTTTAAAAATTAATACTTGAGTGATAAGTGTTGTCATAAAATTCATTTTGATACGACTCTGTATTTAATTCATAGCATCAATTCTAAAGCGCTTAGGAATCCCCAGAAATTCGGGGTTTGCGCTTAATCTTTGGGCTTTATTCTTAAGATACTGACCTCAAAGTTAATACTTGACTGAACCTATTAAAACTTGTAAAAATGATTGCGCAAATTTCACTGTCGTTATAAACTTGTTTATATTATTTACCCTCTTGAAGAAGCCTATTCATAAATAACAGGCTTTGCTCATCTCGCTCAAAGGATCGGGTTATGCCTCGTCGTATCTTTTTGCTGACGCTGCTTCTGTTAGTGATGAGTATTGGCATTGTTATAGGGCAGGATCAAACGCCGCGCGGTGATGAACCGTTTGGATTGAAACTTACTTATACCGAAAATAGCCTTAGTCTCATTATTATTCCCAGTGGGCAAGTCTCACTAGATGGCTTCCGTTTTATTGTTTTCAGAAATGGGGCATCAGAAACTCATTATCTGAGTGATTATATCGACGCTGATTTGAGCCACATAAATGCTCCAAGATGCCTTCGTTTAGAAGTTTTTGGCAGCCAAGAGCCGATTTCATCAGAGTGTGAGAAAGCCGGTGCCGAAAACAAAACGCTAGATAAACCCAGTGTATTTTGGTACGACTTCAGTGGACGGAATCTACTCCCGATAAGTATCTGGAATCACGAGTCTGCAATGATAACTTGCTCCAATATTGAAGGGTCTATTTGCGCTTTTAGTTACATTCCGCCTACATTCACTCCGACATCCATTGTTACCGATACACCGGATGTGACACCGCCAACTTCAATATCTACACCCAGTCCTACCCTTGCAGCATCTACTGACTCTTGCGGGGATATTGGGATGGTTGGGGTTCGGGATGCTAATAGCGAAGTGGTCTTTTGTATCCAGGCGACGGAAGTCTCTGAATTCGACTTCAGTCAATATGTTTTTGCAGCAGATGGCTACAAAGCGTCAGGCTTTTTCTCGCAGGATGATTTTGATGATCGTCTGGCGCTTGATTTTCCCCGTAAAAACATGCCGCGAATCGCCGTGACCTGGAAGGAAGCGGATGATTACTGCCATTGGCTCGGTAAGGCAAGTGCTCAGAAAACCTATTTGCCAGGTAAAGAACAATGGGAACAGGCGGCTGGATGGAACAACAAAGGTTTATCTTACACCTACCCCTGGGGAAGTGATGAACCGGATCAAACCCGCCTGAATTTTAATAACAATAAATCCAGCCCAACAGACATTAATAGTCACAACCCCAATGACCTGGGCCTATACAACATGGCGGGAAATGTAAAAGAGTGGGTTGCTTCAGATGGATCACATTTCTATGTCAAGGGTGGTAGCTACAAAAGTTCTCCAGACCAGGTTGCTATCGCTTATACGGAGGATATGGGAACGGATAGCCCACCTCTGCTCAACATGCTGGATATAGGTTTTCGTTGTGCCGGCGATGTCCCCTCTCACCCATCTTAATCACGGGGATGTCGGAATATCAGTGCAGTCATTTTGTTACTTCGAGTAGTGGGGAAATGAAATGTTAAAACGAATAGGATTGTTGTTTGCAGTCGTAATTTCTCTTGTCATATATACGGGTATTAGCGTTGCTCAGGGATTTTCAGTTACCCTGACTCCCTCTTCCGGGAAGGCCGGCACCACCGTCAGTGTTCACACAGCAAGCGGTGCTGAGTGTGGGGTTGGTCGCGGCCCTGATTTTCAATTTGTAGCCACGTCGACTGTCACAATTACTTGCACATTAAATGGTCAAAGTGCGAGTGCTACATTTACGCTTAAGGGGGACGCGACTGACACTCCGACTCCTATCCCGCCTGGTGTTACACCTCCGACTCCTATCCCGCCTGGTGTTACACCTCCGACTCCTATCCCTACACGGTACATTGAACCCACTCCTCCATGTGCTGCTGGACTTCCTGATTATGTTGGTCAGGGATATAAACGAGTGGATTATGCTTGCCGGGACCAAATCAATGTTCTTGCGGATGCTGATGACGGTTTTATTGAAACGTATGTGCCGAATATTGCGTTTATTCGTGACCAGTGTCCAGAATACCAGCCGGAATTCATCAGTTTGTTGTACACTCTGTACCGCCTCAATCCAGGGCAGGGTAGCGACATTCTGACCGCGATTAACCAGGCGTTGACTCCAGAGAACGCCTGCGAATTTGCCCGGAAGCTGATTCAGCACGATGGACTGCCGGACGATTTTCCAAGTCAATATATGAAGCAGACTTTACCGCTAGCCTGCAATATTCGGCTGAGTGATGAACGTTACGACGCGATTTTGAGTGAATTAGGGTCAATTGATTTAAGACCCTTGGATGTCAACTATGTGAATATCTGTCACCTGATTGATACAGTCAATCAGCTTGGGAAACTTCAGGGCGATCAAAAAGCGCTCTATGACTATTTACTGGGAACTTGCCTGGAAGATCCAGTCGCGGCACTGGATAATGTCTTCAAGGCGGTTTCGCTGGGTATCGAACCTGATGATTTGCGGGATGAATTGGGAAAAGATGGAGGTTGCAGTAAGCTGTCGGATTTATTTGTGAAATTGGGGCGTACAGATTACCCCGAGGGTACGAATTCACATTTTATAGATCATCAGTGTGATGTAAGCTCCATATGGATTTTAATGACCAATTATTGGCCAACTCTAAGTCCAATTCAACAACAGTGGCTTGCGAATAATCCATTCCCCTGTGCTGCTGTAAATCATCTGCTCACAACGGGGCAGATTCGTTCTGTTGAAGTTTCAAAGCAGGATGCTGCCAAACCGGAAGCAAAAGTTGTTGCCGTTGAAAACCCTCCTCCTGTAACACCTGTTCCCGGAATGACCGAAACTGTGCCACCCCCAACCGCCACACCCTCAGGAATAGGCGGAGTTTGTCACCAGATCGACAAGCTGGATTATGATAGTTCGGGTGCTGCTGTATTCTTGGGGCACCTCCAGGGGTATGAATACAACGATGTATATGTCTTGCGTGCTGGTAAGTGCGAACAGTTGACATCTACATGGGGAGTGAATGAATCATCTCCCTCACTAAACTGGGATGGAGACACTCTAGCGTATCTGATATTGGATAAAGATGGAAAACCAACCAGCCTGCGTGTTCGCGAATATATCCAGAATCCCAAAGAAGAGTTGATTCTGTGGGAACGAGGGGATCAGGATGAGTGGACAATCGCTGATTACCCGCCCGCCTGGTCGAAAGATGGCAGCCATCTCCTGGTTACAATCGAGAATCAGCAAGGTAATACCGCCATTCAGCAAATTAACTATAACGGAAAATCCTATACTGCGGCTATTCGTGATACATCGGCACTCATTAAGGGAGGCGTTGCGCCTGCCTTCGCTCCCAATGGGCTGTATTTCGCTTACGAGCGTATCAAAAACAATGAGAAGCATATTTATGTCTCGGTATTTGACCCGCCCGGTATAGGAGAAGATTACTCGCCCTCCGGTAAAAATTGTGAAAGACCAACCTTCCTGGCTGACTCACTGCGGTTGTTCTTCGGCTGCAAGAATGAGGCTAATGAATGGACTTACTATATCTACCCGGAGAAAGTAACGCCCCCTGATTTCAATCTTAATGCAAAGGATGTTACGACTTCAGTGCGCGAGGATGGCAATCCTGCTCTAGGAATTTCACTGGGCTATGTAGCCGAAATTGAAGACACCGTTATTCACTTTGGCCCACTAGGTGACGAAAGTAAGCGACCCGTGCTGATCCGAAATGCAGGAATTGAGGTGACAGCGTTCCGTTGGGGAGGGGTAGCACAACTTGTGCCAGATATTTCTACACAGGCGGCTAGTCGATAGTAAGTAAGTATCGTGGTTGAAACCCTTTATAGTGAGTTCTATAAAGGGTTTGGTTTTTTATTTATTTTTTTGTTTGATAGGAGTTTGTAACGTATTGGATTGTAGGCTTGAAATGTGAGTACACCGTCAAAGGGGGTATTGGTATGAAACATCGTAGCCTTATATTTTCAACATCATTCTTTATGACCATTATCATTGGGTTTTTGGGAATACTCCCAAATTTTGCGGTGGCTCAGGTTGGATCAACAACATGCCCAGGGGGTAATCCTGGTAAATTAAGGGTACATTTATGTGTCACGAGCAATACACTTCCAGATGGATGTGACGCTCCCCTGGAATATTGGGCAACAGCTACTGAAGCTGACCCATTAATTAGTATAGATGTGTTGATGGATGATAATGATGTCCCCGTGTTGACTGACCCATTAGACGGCTTGTTCGAATATTTTAATATAAAGCATATACCCCTAACACCCGGTATTCATACTTTTAGAATTAAAACCACAACTACGAAAAATCATACCGTTTTCTATCCCGAAAACGGCGTTTTGACCTATAGTTGCATCGGAGTCAGAATTGATGCGCCTTTAAACCCGCCTTTAAAGTGTGATCCTTCAGGTAATGTTTTGCTGGATTACGGTGCAGTGTCGAGTGCTACTAATCCTCTGCGAACGGTACAATTGATAGACTATGCAAATAAAGTAAAGATGCCCCAATATACCTTAAATCAACCATCGTTTGATAATACTTACACACTCACTTCACTTGCCCCAGGAGCTTATACCTTCGGAATATGGGCTTCCGCTAAGAGCGCACCGCAAAAATTCACCAAAACCAGTGTTGATGTTTCATGCCCAAATTCGCAGATTGATTTGAACGGCGAAATTCACCCAGATTGTCCAATTGGTGGAGGTCTAATTACCTACACATACAGCGCAAACGCATCAAACAGCCATGATCCACTAAGCTCCATACAGGTGTTTTTAGATGACAGGGCGCAATTGGCTGGTCGTGGTGTCGCTGCACGTCAAAGCTTATCTGGTACGCTTGTCGTGAATCTGTCATCAGGCGATCATACATTCAGGCTTACAGCCACAAGCCAAAATGGCTCTTCTAATGAAAAAATCTTGATTGTGACATGTGGAAATAGCTTACCGGACGCGATTGACGATGTTTTCTATATGAATCAGGATACTTCCAGGGACATAAGCAAAGCAGATTTTCTGGCCAATGATGTCGACCCGGATGGTGACATCCTAACCGTGACCGAGTTTAATCCCTTCCCGCCGGGGATTGGTACGTGGGTCGATCATGGTGATGGCAGCTACACCTATACACCTCCGCCCGGTTTTGTGGGCAGCCTGACTGGAACGTATTCGATCAACGATGGACATGGAGGCATCGATACGGCTAATGCGGTGCTGTATGTACAGGCCGTCGCGACACAGGTTCCGCCACCGACTCAACCGCCAGCAATCATCGTGCCACCGACCAGCGAACCACCGACGCTTGAGCCGCCAACAGCCGAGCCGCCAACGGCTGAACTCGTGAATCAACCGCCTGTTGCTAATGCCGATTCGTTCACAGTGCAGGCAGGTGGGTCAATTACGGTGAGCCTGTCGCAGATTCTGGGCAATGACTCTGACCCAGATGGCGATGGATTAACGATTGTGGATATTCACAGTACATCTCCGATATGGGGTCATGATACCCATAACGCAGATGGCACGATTACATTTACTGCACCTTCCGATTTCACGGGGGTTATGACGGGTGAATATACCATTAGTGATGGTCACGATCACACCGCCAGCGCGACCATTACGCTCACTGTGACTAGCCCATGAACATGGCAAATACAATTTAAGAAAAATCCCTGTTTGACGAACGCCAGACAGGGATTTTTTGTTTCAGAAGGTGTTGTTACAGCCGCACGACACGCGCTTTGCCACTGCGCGGCGGAGTGGCGTGACGGGTATCCACCACCAGTTTGCTGTGATCGACAATGTGCTGGTAATCCATGTTGCTGTGATCGGTGACGATGACCACGCAGTCGGCAGAGTCCAGCAGCGCGTCGGAATACGGTTCGCTGTACATGAAGCTGTCACCTTCCATGCGGATTTGCGGCACATACGGATCGTGATAGACGACCTTCGCACCTTTTTCTTCCAGCAGGCCGATGATGTCCAGCGCCGGACTCTCGCGCAGGTCATTGACATCACGCTTATAGGCCACGCCGATCACCACGACTTTTGAGCCGCGCAGCGCTTTGCTGTCGTCATTGAGGGCATTAATCACCTTGTCGATGACATAAATCGGCATCGAGGTATTGATCTCGCTGGCGAGTTCGATAAAACGCGCGTTGTAATTGAGCGTCTTGAGTTTCCAACTGAGGTAGAGCGGGTCAATCGGGATGCAGTGTCCGCCCAGACCGGGGCCGGGATAGAAAGGCATAAATCCGAAAGGCTTGGTGGCTGCGGCCTGAATGACTTCCCAGGCATCGACATTGAGCTTATCGCACATCATCGCCAGTTCGTTGACCAGACCGATATTGACCGCGCGGAAGGTGTTTTCCAGCAGCTTGACCATTTCGGCGGTGGTCGGCGATGACACCGGGACGACCATATCGACAGCGGTGCTGTACAGCTCGACCACGACTTCGGTACAGGCCGGAGTTACCCCACCGACCACTTTAGGCGTATTGCGCACCCCGTATTTCGGATTGCTAGGGTCGATGCGTTCCGGCGAGAAGGCCACAAACACATTTTCGCCCACTTTGAAGCCATTATTTTCCAGTCGTGGGAGGATAATTTCCTCGGTTGTGCCGGGATATGTGGTGCTTTCCAGGACGATTAGCATTCCTTCATGGCAGACTTCGGCAATCGCATCCACCGAATCAATCACGAAGGACATATCCGGGTCTTTGGTTTTGGTGAGCGGAGTGGGGACGCAAATGCTGACCGTATCGGCCTGACGTAAATCGGCATATTCAGTGGTGGCACAGAATTTGCCATTCTGCACCAGCGGTTTCAACCGTTCCGAGGGGATGTCCATGATGTAGCTCTCGCCCTTGTTGAGCATGTCCACTTTTTCTTTCATGACATCCAGACCGATCACGGAAAAACCGGCTTCAGCGAACTCAACCGCCAGCGGCAGGCCGACATAACCCAGACCGACGATGCCCACACGGGCTTCACGGTTCTTCAGGCGGTTAAGCAGTTGTTCTTGAATCGTCATATTCCACGCTTTGAATTCCTATTCTGATAACAGTCCGGCATTATAAACCCGCGTCAGTTTGCCCTTCAAGCGTTCGTAGGGATGACGTGGGTTAGCCGGATTAACGTTTACGTTTGCCACGCGGCAGGGTTTCGATCTGTCCGGTGTACTGCGCCAGCAGGAAGCCATGCACCGGAAGCGCCAGCGCGGGAGCAATCGCCCAACCGATGCAGGGAATCAGGACGATGATTCCCAGGACGATATTGACCACCAGCGTGAAGAATGCCCACTGAAGGGTCAGTCCTAAATTGCGACGGACGGTGCTAAACAGATCGCCAAACTGGAAAAATACGCCGATATTACGTTCTTCGGCATAGCGCGAGAGTCCCAGCGCCAGCATAGGCCAGGTGATGAGGTTATAGACCAGCAGCAGAGGGATGATACAGCAGGCCAGTAATAAACCCATCGAACTGCCGAAGAAGCCATCGCCCCACAGATTGGATGTGGTGATGGTACAGCACACCGGAATCAGATTGGGCAGGCCGTAGAGGAGGACAGCCGTCAATACACTGCTACCCTGACTGATTTTGTCACCGTAATTATCCCAGCGAGGCAGCGGAGTCGGGTGTCTGTCATGCAGATTACGGAGCAGTTCGACCAGATAACCGAGCAGTGCCGCCCAGGCGACTAATCCAACCAGAATGGGCAGGGTGATAATGCCCAAAAAACCGATAATCGCGCTGATGAGCAGCTTGGGTGCCCATTCCTGATCTTCAAAGATGTAACTGAATGCACGCCCGATGTC
>JBGAGR010000094.1:0-24469 GCA_044226645.1 Aggregatilineales bacterium | reverse complement strand
GCCGAACAGGGCCTCAAACGCGAATCAGTCCTGGATGGCGTGCCGAAAGGGCTTCCCGCGCTGATGGTCGCGAATGAATATCAGGCGAAGGCGGCGAAACCCGGTTTTGACTGGGAAAAAATTGATGATGTAATCGCCAAAGTGCGCGAGGAATTTGATGAGGTACAGAAGGCTGAAACAGATGACGAACGCGCCGAGGAAATCGGCGATTTGCTGTTCGTGCTGGTGAATTGGGCGCGCTGGTTAAAAATCGAGCCGGAAACCGCGCTGCGTGAAGCCAATGCCAAATTTTACCGCCGCTTCCGCTATATCGAGGAAACACTCGCCGAACAGGGCAAAGCGCTGACCGACTCGAATCTGGCGGAAATGGATGGGTTGTGGAACGTGGCGAAGGGGAAAGGGTTGTAAAGGCTTTCAAATGAAGTTTACCGCCGCTTCCCCTCAACAAAAGACACGGAGATGAACAAGGACGCAGCAAGATGCGCCCTGTCCATCTCATCATACTTACGAAGTTCCACCTAATTCGTTTTTGAGTGCATTCACCGCGTAGTCCAGAATGGGATCACCATCTGAAAACACGGTTGTTTCGTCCACAGGCACTTGTATAGTCGGTGCGATGCCTGTTCCTTCGATGATGATATTGCCCTGTGCATCAACTGCGCGAACAACCGGATATTGCAACTGAATATTTTCCGGCATCAGGTAGGTTGTTACGCCGCCCCCTAATCCGGCAGTCGGATATTGACCGACGATGGCAGCGCGATTCTCAAACGTCATATCCCGGGTGAAATGTTCACAAGCGCTGGCGCAATTCGGCCCAATCAAAACCGCGACTTTACCATTGAAGCGCAGATTTTCCGGTGGTGGGAAGAATTTTTCCTCAACATTCGGATCAATATAAAATTGCCCAAGACTGTCATCATAGCTGGCAACATTACCAATATCCAACGCATCACTGAAGAAATAGGCCGCCATCTGGTCAGCCAAAAAGCCACTGCCGCCACCGTTCTGACGCATATCGATAATCACAGCGGGAACCTGATTGTCGTTCAGAATTTTGATGATCCGTTCCCACAATTGAATCGTCAGGCGGGCACTATCCTCGAAGCTGTAAATCTTGATCGAAATAAAACCGCTGTCAAGGACACTATAGGACATCGGCAGTTCCAAGCCCGTCAGTCCTTTGTTAAATGACGAAAAACGGAAGCTGGCATTTTCTTCAACCGCCGTCATCGTGGCACTTTGGGTAACGGTATCACCCGGATTCATGTATTTCACCTGAACAGACGTGCCAACCGGGAAGCGCGTCACATATCGGAGCTGCTGCAAGAGGCGAAAGTGATCGCTGCTGAAGGGTGATGACCAGGGAACGGTCGCCTCAATCGCCTGCTCAATTGGCTTGCTGTTCATCCCTAGAATTTGCGCCTTCAGTTGGATGCCTGCCTGAGCCGCTGGCCCATCGGGGGACAGGAAATTCACGACCACCCGGCCATCATCCAGCTTACGAATCGCCATACCCAACCCGCCAGCGGTAGCCTGAGAAAATTCGGTATTGTCCGCCGGGGCGTTGACATGACCATCAGGAATTGTCCAGAGAAAGTCGCGCAGTGCATGTCGGTAAGCAACCGAATCACTGTTTTTGTCTGCCTCTTCGAACTGCGGCAAAAATTCCGCTTCTTTGGCATCCCAATCAATGCCCTTGAGTTCGGTATAGGCATATTTCTTGCGGAACATGTCCACCATTCCCTTAAACGCATCCGTGTAACTCATGCTGGAAAAGTCCGCTTGCTGCGCACCCTCACCCTCAATCAAGTCAATAACCGGATGCCGGGAACGGTCAAAAGTAAATGGATTCGTATCCATATCCACAACCGTATAGCCTTGCGGTAGGGTGACAATCGGATCGTCGTCAGTGAATAATTTCTTGTCGTCGCCAAAGCCGGAGGGGAAGCCCTCATTGCCATCCGGCGCATAAACGATATATTTGCCACCAATCACTTCTCCATGTGCCGAGGGATTCTGGTCGATATGCGTCGAAGCATAGGCACCTGACCATCCACCTCCCTGCAAATCACGCTGTTCCAGATAAGCATCGCCCCAGGTGTTCGTCCAGTAGGCCACGGCGTAAATCATCACTCCGGGGTCGGTCTTCCCGTTGTGATCGACATCCTTCAAAGTCGCGCCCGGTTCAATGGGCAGTTCTATGCTGTACGTAAAGGGTGATGTGTAAAAATCAGAAGTTATCTGACCCAATACCTGTGACTTTTCCGGGAAAATAAAGCCGTGATTGCGATCAACGAAGCCCGCTTCATCTTCGAGAATGATGAGCGGCTCATCCGCACCAGCCGTGAAATAGCCGTTGGTATAAGCAAGAGAGCCGGTAACAGACACCGGCCCACCTTCATCGTTCACAATCTGGGCAGGCTGAACAGGACTGTCCTGCGCCGTGACGGTGGATGATAAAACCACCAGCATAATCGCCGCAAAAAAACGTTTATTCAACATCTGTTTCGCTCCTTCTCGATGAATAAATAGCTTCTATACTTACAATGAGAATATTCCTGTCGGAGAGGATCGTCAATCGTATGACTTGTTTTTGACGGTGAAAACTGAGCGGAAAACGGGGATGGCTGTAAACATTAAAGGGGAGGGTCTGAGACCACTCCCCTACAGAAAACGACTCCAGCACGACATCATCCTGCGAGAAAACGGTAGTTTCGTCCACTGGCACTTTAACCGTCGGAACAACACCTGTTCCCTCGATGATGATATTGCCCTGCGAGTCCAGTGGACGCACCACTGAATATTGCAGTTGCAGGCCATCTGGCATGGCATAGGTCGTTTGTCCACCGCCCAGACCACCCGTTGGATACTGACCCACTATCGCAGCGCGATTTTGCAGCGTCATGTTATAGCTGAAAAATTCGCAGGCGCTGAAGCATCCGGGACCAACCAGAAGTGCGATTTTGCCGTTGTAGCGCATGTCTTCCGGCGGAAGGATGTAGTGTGCCTCCACATTGGGGTCACTGTAGAAGCCGCCTTGACTCTCATCATAACTTGCGCCGTTGCCCAGCTTGAGTGGTTCATTGTAGAAATAGGCCGCCATCTGATCCGCCAGGAATCCACTGCCACCACCATTGTGACGCATGTCGATAATCAGCCCCGGCACATTCTGATCGCGAAGGGTCTTAATCATCTCTTCCCACAATTGGATGGTCTGGTGTGCGCTGTCGAAGAAACTGTAAATATTCACATAGCCATAACCGTTATCGAGGATACGGAAGGCAACCGGCGGTTCATTCCCTGTCAGACCACGATTAAACGATGAGTAGTTGAAGCTGTCGGTTTCGCTGACAGTTGCCAGAGTCGCCGACTGCGTGGTGGTCGAATCAGGATTTTGATATTTCAGCGTTACATCTGTGCCCAATGGGAAGCGCACGACATAGCGCACCTGCTGTAAACGACGGACATGTTCACTGCTAAAGGGTGATGACCAGGGAACGACATCGCTGATTGCTTTTTCGATAGGCTTGCCGTCGATTCCCAGAATTTGTGTGCCCAATTTCATTCCCGCCTGTTCAGCCGGGCCACCGGGCGTGAGATAGGCCACAATCACGCGACCATCATCCAGTTCGGTGAGCGAAAGTCCCAGACCACCGGCTACCGCGTCATTAAACTGCTGTCCATCCACCGGGGCACTCAGATGTCCGTCGGGAATCGACCAGATAAAATCGCGCAGGGCGAGTTGATAGGCCGCCGAGTCATTATTCTTCTGAGCATCCTCAAAACGCGGCAGAAATTCGGCCTCTTTGGCATCCCAATCAATATGCTTAAGGTCAGTGAACGCATATTTCTTGCGGAACATGTCCACCATTGCTTTGAAGGCATCGACATAGTTGAGATTGGAGAAGTCTTCCTGTTCAGCGCCCTGCCCTTCGATCAAATCGATCACCGGGTGGCTGGAACGGTCAAAGGTGAATGGAGCCGTATCCATATTGACAACAGTGTAGCCCTGCGGCAGCCGCACAATCGGGTCATCTGCCGTAAAGAGCTTGTGATCGTCACCGAAACCAGACGGGAAGCCCTGCTGGTCATCCGGCGCGTAAACCAGATACTTACCACCTGTCACTTCGCCTTTGGCAGAGGGACTGGGGTCAATTTTGAAAGAGGCATAAGCACCCGACCAACCACCGCCGAACAAATCGCGTTCTTCGAGATATTGATCGCCCCAGATATTCTGCCAGAATGCCACCCCGTAAATCATCACGCCGGTATCGGTCTGACCATCTTCATCCACATCACGCAAATCGGCCTGCGGCACAGCGGGTAGGTCTAAGCTGTAACTAACAGGCGAACTGTAAAAGTCGGAGGTCAGTTTGGCGAACACCTGCGATTTTTCCGACATGATGAAACCGTGATTGCGGTCAACAAATCCGGCTTCATCTTCCAGAATAATGACAGGTTCATCCACCCCGGCTGTAAAAAAGCCGTTGGTATAGGTCAGGGTTCCCGTAATGGATACGGCTCCCCCTTCATCATTCACAATAGTTGCCGGGGGAATATCATCAGCCAGAGTCAGCGGGATGGATACGCCCAATACAACCAGAAGCATCAGAACTGGAATCAAACGTCTGCGGAACATCAGTTTTTCCTCAATTGAACAGGATAACCTTACACGGCAGGATTTCGCGCATCACAAGCAAGTCTCACCTGAACGGTGGATTTAAACCCACTGTCTGTATTTGCTGAACTGCGTAAAGCCTACACGGTTAATGATATATGTTTTTTTTAAAGCCGAGATGAGAATCGCCTTACACGTACAGGAACGCGCTCGGAAATATCATCCAACAGTGTGTGACGTTTGACCGAAACAGGCGGTTTATGGGCGTAATTCCAGACCTCATCGGCAATATCCCAGACCGCGTTGGGGCGACCTAAACGGCGAGCATTTTCCGAACGGCGTTTCAAGCCTTCCGTGCCCTCCGCCAACCAGGCCTTAATTGTCCGGGTAACTTCCTCCGCTGTAGGCGCGAAAACACCGGCGTTATTATCAACCACAAAATCGACATTGCCTGTTTCCTGACCCGGAATCGCATCATACAGAATCACAGGCAGTCCGGCGATGCAGGCTTCGCTGATGGTGGCAGGCCCCGCTTTGGTCAGCAGAATATCGGAGGCCGCCATCATAACGGGCATATTGGTAACAAAGGGGTAAACATGGGTCGGCTGGTTCCATTTCTCGGATTCCAGCTTTTCCTTCAGGATTTCATTCCGTCCGGCAATAATAACCAGTTGGCATTTCAAACGGAGGGCGTTTACACTGCGGGCAGTCTCGTAAATCGGCCCCATGCCTTCACCACCACCAACCATCAGAATGGTCGGCAGCGTTGGATCCCAGCCCAACTCCTGACGGGCAGTAGCTTTATCAGTCAGGCGTTCAGCAAACTGGGGATGAACCGGCAGTCCAGTCACGCGCAGTTGATCCGGTTTTAATCCACCTTCCAGACCGTATTCATAGGCCTGCTCGGTAGGCACAAGGCAGCGGTCAACCCGGCGATCAAACCAGAACATGTGCGTTGAAACCAGATCGGTCACAACCGTCATAAAGGGTGGACGCTTATCAAACTTCAGCAGCGCTTCCATCGCTGGACGGGTCAGTACCGAATGCACTGAGACTACCGTATCAGCCGGGTGTTCGCGGAACATACGCATCAGTCCTTTTTCGATTGAGACATACATTCCGCGTGAGATAAGCTTGACACTCTGCTGCGTATTGGTCAGCTTGAAGCCCATCGCCCAGGAGGATTTACTGCGATTAATGACCCAGGGGTACATTTCGGGCATATATTTGAAGGGGAAGGGTGAATAATAGCGGAATACATCCACCATTTCGACGCTGACTTCGCCAGAATGACGAATTATCAGCGCATCACGGATGGCTTCCGCCGCTGCACGGTGTCCGCCGCCTGTATCTGAAAATAGGAACAAGATTCGCTTCATTGTATTTCCCTTTCTTCCCGATCCTGAACAGAAGAAAGTACTTGTTTCAACTGTTTTAAGAACTGACTGCGTGGCAGCATGATGTGCCGGTCACATCCTGCACAGCGCAGACCCATATCGACCCCGGCACGGTAAACGACCCATTCATCACTACCACAGGGATGTTTTTTACGCATTCGCACCCGATCACCTACTGCGACATTGTGCATATCGACTGTTTCACCCTGTTCAAAGTGACTGTTATCATAACATATCCAACACATATACGCAGGCTAAGTTGCCCTTTTGGTGTCTCATCAAGTGCTTAACTGACCGTATCTACAGCAGCCAAGCAGGTTATGTTATACTACGCGATAGTTAAATTTCTGTTTCGATTCGTGTAAATCACGGAAACGGAGTCCCAGTTTGTTACCCAGAACTCCGGAAGACCTGCTCATTCGAGCAATTGTCCTCCTCATCGCTATGACAGTTCATGAATTTGCCCATGTTTATGTGGCCTATCGCATGGGCGATATGACCGGCGCGAATATGGGAAAACTGACCCTCAATCCGATGCAACATATTAACCCGCTTGGCTTTATTATGGGCGTGCTGATCGGTTTTGGCATCCTGGGTTCAGCGCCTATCAATCCAGCAAGGATGCGCAATCCGCGCTGGGGCTACCTGGCAGCCGTCGCCGCCGGACCGATTTCGAATTTGCTGCTGGCGGTGATTTTCGCCATCCCCTTCCATTTTGTCCCTGGCCTCGCCGCTAAGGGGTTCATTGGTCAACTGTTCATCCAGCTTGTATTCCTGAATATCGTGCTGGGACTATTCAATATTATCCCGCTGGCTCCGCTGGATGGCTGGAGCATCATGTATTCCGTTCTGCCGCCGGAACAGGCGACCTGGTGGGAACGCAACCGGACAAACAGCCAGTATGTATTCATGGGTCTGCTTTTGCTGAGTTTCATCGGCGGGCAGTTCAATATCCTGAGTCTGCTGATCGGCCAACCCAGCACGAGCTTGTTTCTCTTCCTGGTTGGGGCATGACCATGATGGCTGTGCAGCGGGTACGGCAGGGTCTAAGGGCGCTTTTCGCCTTTTCCCAACCTATTGATCTTGATCTTGCTGCACAGGTTCTTTCGCCGCCGCTGCTGGCCTTATTTCGCCAGATGAGCCGCAGCGAACAACTGCACAGTCTGAATGTACACCATGATGTGCTGGCACAAGGCGCAACTCCGCGAGATTTAGCGACAGCGGCACTGCTGCATGATGTCGGCAAATCGCGTTATCCCATTCGAATCTGGCAAAAAACGCTGGTGGTACTGGTTCGTGCCGGACAGCCGGGGTTATTCCAGCGCTGGAGTCAGGGAAGCCCAAACAATATCATTCAACGTCCCTTCGTCGTCAATATTCATCATCCTGAGTGGAGCGCCGAAATGATTCGCGAGGCTGGCGCGTCAGAAATCGCGGTCTGGTTGGTGCGGAATCATGCCGATCATTCTACCGAAATCGCCAGCCATCCAAATGCTGACCTACTGCGGCGTTTACAGCAAGCCGATGATGCAAACTAGTTCTTAGTTTTTAGTCGTTAGTTATTGGTTGAATACAGGGACAAATGAACCTACCCTATCCAGACAAAAGTATTTTGAGGAGCAAAGGTCAGGAATTTTTACTAAAAACTAAAAACTAATAACCAACAACTAATTACTAACGACTGACAGGGAAAATCATGGGAAACGTAACGGTAGGTATACTTGGGTTAGGGCGTATCGGCACTTCGATGGCGCTGGCACTCAAGCGCTATAACCAGAAAAAAGATGCACAGCACACCTTCGAAGTCACCGCTGCCGATATGCGGGCGGGCATTCGTGAAGATGCTGAAAAAGTCGGACTGACGGAACGCATCGAATCCGATTTATTCCGTACTGCGCAGGGAAAAGACATCGTGGTGATGGCGCTGCCGTATGCCGATGTACAGGTAGCCTACAAAGAAATCGGCTCGGAACTGCGTGCCGGAGCCGTTGTGCTGGATACGTCACCGCTGAAGCAGCCGTCGCTGGAATGGGCGAAAAAGCACCTGCAAAAAGATGCTCATCTGGTCGGCATAACACCCATCCTCAATCCTAAATATCTGTTTGATGGCCTGGATGACACCTTACATGCTCAGGCAGATTTGTTCGACAAGGGCAACATGCTGCTGATGCCGAGCGCGACCTGCGTCAAGGAAGCGGTTGAACTGGCGGCGGATTTTTCCACCCTGCTCGGTTCGATACCGCATTACTTCGACCCCTACGAACATGACAGCCTAATTGCCCTAACGGATGGCCTGCCTACGCTGCTGGGAATTGTCAGTTTTTATGCCACCAGTCGCAATTCAGGCTGGAACGATTCACAGCGTATCACCAATCCAGCGTTCGGCAGAGCGACACGGAGTCTATACGATACGCATCCTGACGACATACGGGATACCTGGCTGCTGAACAAGGATAATCTGCTGCGTCATCTGGATGAATATATGGCTGCGCTGCAAAGTTTCCGTCAGATCATCGCGGCAGGAGATCGGGATGCCATCGAAGCCAGCTTAATCGAAGCCAGCGATTCTTACGCCACCTGGATTAACAAGCGTCATAATGCCAAATGGGAAGACGATAAACTGGATAATAATACGAGCCAGTCACTGGGCAGCATGATTGTGGGCGGTTTCATGGGCAACTTCATCAGCAAGCGTATTCAGGGGAATAAGGGCGACGAGAAGTAAAGTTTTTAGTTGTTGGTGATTAGTTCTTGGTAAATCAGGAAAGACTGAAACCAGCAACTACTAACTACTCTGTTGCAAAAACGAGTTTCTTAAGGCGGACACGATGTCCCAGAGGGAGGCTTCGCACTATCGTTGTCCCTACAAAATGCACTTCATTATCCAATAAGGGCGGTTGAAAGACCGTCCTTTTTGTGCCACAACATTAAGGATTATTACCTGATAATCACGTCAAAACAGGTGAAAATTTGCGTATAGTTTGTAATAGTTTAGGAAATAAAACCCAAAAGAATCCCCCTCATAAACTAGCGGCATAACTCTTTCAGGCCGATAATCAGTCTAGACAAAAATTCTGACAGGAGGTTCTACATAATGCCTCGCAGAAAAAATCTGTTACTGGTTCTTATCGGTCTGATTTTGTTCGGCAGCTTCGACATCGCGGCGGCACAGGATACGCCGGATAAGCAAACACCGCTTTTTGTCGCTGCCCTGGGAAAAACCAAGGACACCTGGTCGATTGTCATGCTCGACCCTGCCGCCGATGGCCCCGAATACCTGACCGATGATGAATTTGATGAAATCGGCCCGATTGTCTCGGCTGATGGTCGCTACATCGTCTTCCTGCGCGGTGATTTCAACACCGATAATCCCCTCGAATATTACATCCTTGACCGGGAATGCACGCGCAAATGTGAGCCGAAACCGCTGCCCGATGAAGTCAACCAGATGAGTGATCTGGTGTGGTCGCCCGTTGAGCCGAAGTTAGTCGCCTGGGGATTGGATAACGCGGTCTGGCTGATTGATGTGGAGGCCAACACGGTTGAGCAGATTATCGGCGGGAAGTGGAATGCCAAACCCTCATGGTCGCCGGATGGTTCGCTGATTGTAGTCAGTTCGGATGTCGTGCCGCCGGATGCTCAACTTTCTGACGACATCCAGATCATCCCGGCAGAAGTGGGTTCGCAGGAAGAAGATCGCATTAATCTGACTTACAGCGGCGCATTCGTGGAAGATGTGAATCCGCACTTTTCGCCGGATGGTCAGCATATCGCCTATACCACCCGCAATATGATGGATGACCAGACCGACCCGTTTTATGAGAGTCCCTACGGGCTGCTGATGATTGATGCGGCCTGCATCCAGGAAAAATCGACCTGTCTGGATACCCGCCAGTTATTGAGCAAAAAAGGTCAGGACATCACCAATTTTGCCTGGAGTCCCGACAGCCAGTACATTGCCTATCTGGTCACTGACGATCCGATGAATATTGATAACCGTTTTGGTGATCTGTGGTTGGTGGATGTCGCGTCTGGTAAAACACGCCAATTGACCGAAGACAAAACAACGGGCGATTTTAGCTGGTCGCCGGACAGCACGGCGGTGGTTTTCGAGCGCGTCACCGACAGCAGCTATGATGTCTATCTGGCATTCATCAGCAGTAAACGCGATCCCGGCCCGGTGCTGACGGGCTTCCGCGCCAGTGCGACCCCCTACTGGGCACACCCGTGATTGAGAATAGCTTGATGTTTCTGGCGCGTCCCTCGCTAGTCTATAAGGACAGCTTTTTGGCTGCCTTACAGGAATTTCACGCCGAGGGACGCAATTTATTCTGGGGCTATGATGAAACTGCCGATCAATTCCATCATTTTGTCCAAATGATGCTCAACAAGCGCGATTATCCGGCTAACGGCAAAGTGCGCGAATCGGTGTTCTGGCTCATCGATGATGAAGTTTATATTGGGCGGCTCTCCCTGCGCCACACCCTCACGGCTCCCCTGCTGCAATTAGGCGGACATATCGGCTATGAGATTCGCCCGTCCTGCCGTCTCCGAGGTTATGGCAAAGCGATTTTGCATCTGGGGTTGGAAGAAGCACAGGCCATCGGCCTTAAACGCGCGCTGGTGACCTGCGATGATACCAATATCGGTTCCGCCAAAATTATCGAGGCCAACGGCGGAAGGCTGGAAAATACGGTGCTGCTGCTGGGACGGGATGTACCCACACGGCGTTATTGGATTGATATAACCTGAATCAAAAGAGGGAAGCCTAACTTTGCTTCCCTCACACTCTGTTTACAAATCCGCGCCGCGTATTTAGCCAGCTTTTATCGTCTGACCAATGACCTGGAATGTACCGTTGGAAATATCGCCAATCGCGTACTGAACATAGACGTAACCGGCCTTGAGGCGGGTGCTCAATGGGCCAAATACCAGCGAGTCTGTGCCAGTGGGAACGAGGCCGCCAGTGTACTTGCCCGCAGGTAATTCCACCGCTGCCTGCTGACCATTAGCAACCGGGCCAACTCGCGCAATGATACTGCCCTTATCCAGCAGGACTGCATCAACGGCGGGTGCAGCAGCCGTGTGACGGGCGATCAGCCGCGCGCTGCTGGTTGCCGAAAAATCGTTGTCGAAAACGGAAACCGTCGGTGCGCCATTCGCATCCAGGTGAGCCACAATCGTCACGTTACCACCGGCTGCAAAGCTGAATGTGCCAGCCAGCGCCGGGGTGGCTGGATTGCCACCTGCCGCTACCAACGCAATATCGGCGCTTCCAGCAGGGCCGCTGATAGGGCCAAGAATTTTTCCGGGCTGGAAATTGGCCGCGAACAACTGACCATTCACATAGACATCAACCGGGAGTCCGGGAATGCCGTGTACCACATAGGCGGTGGTTGTCGCGCTTGCTGAGGCGACTCCAACGCCAAACACCATCATGACCGCTGCCAACAGTAAAACCAATTTGCGCATCTGAACATTCTCCCTTTTCATATATCGTATTGAAACCAGATGTTTACGATCTTCAGAAACTATAAAAATCAGAGATGAGTCTGCGGTGAGCTAAATATGAACAAAACATAAACAAAATATATTCAATATATAGACAAAACAATTTCAGCGTGACTGCCCAAATCCCCTGCTGATGTGCTACTATTGCCGCATTTCCAACGATATGTCTTGTCTGGATTCGAATTTTTGGAGCAACAATATGACTTACGAAATGATTTTGACGGAAACACCCGCCCCCGGTGTTGGGTTGGTGCGCATCAATCGTCCACAGGCACGTAACGCCCTCAATGGACAGGTCACGCGCGAAATTTTCGAGGCGATGGAAGCTTTTGACCGCGACGATTCCATCCGCTGCATGATTTTAACGGGTGATGACAAAGCCTTCGCCGCCGGAGCCGACATCAAGGAAATGGAAAATACTGATGCGGTGACGATGTTCGCGGGACAGGATTTCACCGATTGGAGACGACTGACGAGTATTCGCAAACCGATTATCGCGGCGGTATCCGGTTGGGCGTTGGGCGGCGGCTGCGAAATGGCGATGATGTGCGACATGATTATCGCCTCCGAAACAGCCAAATTCGGTCAGCCGGAAATCAGCATCGGCATCATGCCCGGTGCAGGCGGGACACAGCGCCTGACCAAAGCTGTCGGCAAAGCCATTGCGATGGAAATGACGCTGGCGAACCGTCAGTTGAACGCCGAGGAAGCGCTGCACTACGGGCTGGTCAATCATGTCTATTCGGTAGACACGTACTTAGGTGAAACCATCAAGCTGGCGGTAAAAGTCGCCAGTATGCCGGGAGTCGCCGCCAGGATGGTCAAGGATGCGGTCAACAAATCCTTCGAACTGAGTCTGGTGGAAGGGCTGAATTACGAGAAGCGCAATTTCTATCTGCTGTTCGGCACTGAAGACAAAGCGGAAGGCATGAAAGCCTTTATTGAAAAACGTCCGGCGGAATGGAAAAATCGCTGACAGCGGTTATCTAATTCGGTCAGACGGAAAAATTCCCTCGCTCTAACTCATCCTCAGGGTGAGGGATACCCTGTAAGCTCATGGCACTGTGTGCTTAATCAGCAGATACAGTTCATCCGCGATGTCTTGCAGCGGTTTAGGGCTGTGACGGGTGCGGCTGAGCATAATCGCGCCCTCAAGCGAGGCGATAATCAGCGAAGCCAGCCGGTCTGCCCGTTCCTGGGTACATCCACCCGTCAGCATCTTGGCGGCAAAAGCGGCCTGCCACGAATCATAAATCTGCTGGCATTCCCCGCGCAAAAATTCATTGGTGACGGCGGTTTCCAGCGCGACAGTGGTAATCGGCCCGCCTGCCCGGTAGCCAGAGGCCGGGACATAAAAAACCAGCCTTTCGATAAACCCGCGCACCGCTTCCGCCGGACTTTCAATATCATCCAGAACGGAATGAATATTCTCCAGCAGGCGTTTTCCCGTACTGTTGAGCGCTGCCGCTGTCAGTTCATCCTTACCATTGGGGAAATAGTAATAGAGCGAGCCTTTGGGTGTCTTGCTCTCTTTGACAATCTGGTTAAGACCCGTAGCGTGATAGCCCTGCATTTCGAGCAGTTCGCTGGTGGTTTCGATGAGTTGATCGCGTGCGGATGACATCAAGAATCTCCTGAAGGACTGGCAGAAATACCCCTACTATTCTGCCACCATTTGCTCAGGTATCCAGCATTGACGATAATCCTGCGCGTACTGGATGAAGGTAATCGGTTGTCGCCCCAGTATTTTCCGTACATCCGATGTGACCGTTTTGGCATTGCCGAAGCGTGTAATCGTGTAGAGCGCTGTCACCACCAAGGCGAAACCAGCCGTTTTTCCCTGTCCAAGTTGTGACCGTAAAAAAGCGATGGCTGAGGGATTGGTATACTGAACCCGGCGACCCAGCACAAATGACAGAATGTCCGAGATTTCCTCATAATCCAGTGCTTCACTGCCGGTCAGGGTATACATCTGGTTTTGATGCCCGTCCTCGATGAGTGCCCGCGCTGCGACAGCCGCAATATCGCGCACATCAATAAAGCTCGTTTTGGCTTTACCTACCGGGACAGCGATTTCGCTGCGATCCCGAATTTCCGCCTGATGAGTCGTATTCAGATTTTGCATGAAGAAACTTGCACGCAGGAAGGTATACGAAAAACCGAGTTCGAGGATGAGTTTTTCAATTTTATAATGCGGAGCAAGCTGATTTTTATCAACGCCTTGCAGCGATAGAAAGACAATGTGCTGAACACCCGCCGCTTTTGCCGCGTACAAGGCCGGGGCTATATCGCGTTTGACATTCGCCAGTATGGGCGGCCTGACCAGAAACAACTTCTCAATACCGGAAAAAGCTGGCGCAAAAGTCGCCGGATTGAGAAAATCAAAGGGCACAATTTCGCAGTCCGCGCCCAATGCCCGACGCGCAGCTTCAACGCGGGAAGCACCGACGCGAAAAGGGACTTTGCCCGTTAGCTCCTTAACAACTTCACTGCCGACATTACCCGTCGCCCCCGTCACCAGAATTTTGGCTGCCATGATAGACTGCTTTGACTTTCATTTGCATCGTTCAATACCTTAATTATAACGACTGGTCTATATAATTTCTACCGCTGAAGTATAAAGGTTTTTGCAAAAACACCTCATGCAGCTATGCTAAAATGAGATTTATCGTGTAACAAAAGTGATGACTATGAACAGCTTGCACATCCTGTATACGGCTAATCTGCGGGGCAATATGGAGCTGCTGCCCCGTTTGCAGGCATTTTTGCGTCAGCTAAAAGCACTGCCGCTGGATGAAGGCGACGATGTCATGATCTGCGCGGTGCAGCCCATAGCCCACCGGACAATCCTGCTCGATCTGGGCGAGTCCTGTTCACCGGACATCTGGCACTGCGCGGCCACCAATGGACGCTCGATGCTGATGGGATTGGATGCGCTGGGCTATCTGGCGGCGCAGGTGGGCAATAATCTGGATGCCGAAACACGCGCTCGAATGCGCGATAACCTGATGGGTATGGCGCTCATCGACGCGAAGCATCCTTATGAAGATAACGATGTATTCATCACAGCAGATGCCACCCCTGTCAAGACATCCGGCAGCCTGCAAATTGCCTTAACGCCTGCCGCGCGAACCCATCTGCAAGGGAATATGCTCCATCTGGCATCCGTTCAGGCAGGACAGGTCGGCGCAGTCCATGTCGGCAGTGTCGATAATCGTCCGAAGATTCAGGCGCATACCCTGTTTGACCTGCCCCCCACCATCGCCCCTGACCCGACCATCGCTGGAACGGTAGATTTCATCCTGAGCGAAGCGCGTCACTTTCAACAGCGAAAGCATCCGTAAAACTACCGTGAATCTGCTTCCATAAATTCTCCACAACTGTTTGCTATTCTGTGGGCAAATGAAAACGTAGAGCCAGATGCTCTCAAACAAACACGTATGGAGAATCTCAATGAATACCCGATGGATAAAGCTTTCAATCGTAGTTCTGGTGGTGGGACTGTTAGGCTTTGCAGCACTAAGCGTCAATGCGCAGGGGATGTGGGGCGGGCAAGGTGGAAACGACAATTCGCTGATTGCCGTCGCCGCCGATGCTCTGGGAATGGAGCAGGCTGATCTGGTAGCGGAACTCCAGAGCGGCAAAACCATTGCTCAACTGGCAGAAGCCAAAGGTGTCGCACTGGATACCATTGTGGATGCCTTTATCAAGAATCATGCCGACTGGCTCGCGACTCGCGTTGCATCCGGGGCAATTACCCAGGAAAGCGCCGATGCTATGCTGGCGCTGATGAAAACCCATGTGACCGAACGCCTCAGTGAGTCTTTCACGCCGCAGGGCTTTGGACAAGGCATGGGATTTCACATGGGTAATAACGCGGCAGGCCGTGGGATGATGGGAAATGGTATACGCGGCATGGGATCGGGCATGATGGGTCGGGGTATGCACGGCATGGGCTTCAATGACGCGGACGGCGATGGCTGGTGCGATAATTGTCCCAACCAGCAAGGCGCGAACAGCTAACCCGTTTATCTAAAGCGGAGGGCGAATAGATCGCCCTCTTTGCTTTTATACAGGTGCTAATCATCCCCGGATAACCGGAACTTTGCCACCAACGCACCACACCCAAGCCCTCATAAAATCATCTTAAGAACACTTTATGTAGAAAGCGGCAGTAACATGTCCCACCGGATTCTGGTAGTCGATGATGACCGGAAAATCGTGCGGCTCATTCAGTCCTATCTGGAGCAAGCCGGGATGACAGTTCTGACCGCCTATGATGGAACCAGCGCGATGCACATTATCCGCCGGGAGCGTCCCGATCTGGTGGTGCTGGATATTATGCTGCCGGAACATGATGGTTGGGAAATCACCCGATGGCTGCGGGAGGATCAACGCCTCGCCACGACTCCGGTTTTGATGCTCACCGCCCGTGTGGAGGATGCGGACAAAATTCGCGGTTTGGAATTGGGTGCAGATGATTACCTGACCAAACCATTTAACCCGATGGAAGTTGTCGCCAGAGTGAAAGCCATTTTGCGGCGCGCCCGCAGCGGGATTCTTCCCCTTCACATCATCGAAATTGAAGACCTGAAACTCGATCTCGACCAGTGTACTCTGACCCTGAAAGGTACTGGTGTAGCGCTCACCCCGACTGAATTTGCCGTGTTATCCGCGCTGATGGAGTACCCCAACCACACGTTTACGCGCGATGAACTCATTGAGAAGGCTTTGGGACAAAGCTATGAAGGATTAGACCGCACGCTGGACAGCCATATCAAAAATCTGCGCAAGAAAATAGAAGTTGATCCCACCCAACCCCGTTATATCGAAACGGTTTTTGGCATAGGCTACCGCTTCCGAGAGACCCTATCATGAACCGTTTATGGATTCGCTTAACGTTCGCTTTTATCGCGGTTGTCGTATTAGCGGTTGTGATCGCTGCGGCACTTTCCGAAGTCACTACCGATCACCAGTTTCGCCAATACTTACAACATCGTCAGGCAGCGCTGAACGGTGGCTCTCCGCCCCATAATGGCATGATGGCTGGTTCTGGTAACGGGGCGATGATGATGATGACTGCCGATGAGGATTTTCTTAAGCAGCTCCGCAGCAATTTGTTGATTGCGGCGCTCATCGCAGCGGGAATCGGCGCAGTGCTGGGAGTCGCGATCAGCCGTACTATCGCTTCTCCGCTCAAAACCCTGTCCATCGCCGCTCATGATTTTGCTGCCCGACAATGGGAAAGCCGTGTTCCCATCCAGGGCACGCTTGAATTTAGCGAAGTCGCGCGGGCATTCAACACGATGGCGGACGAATTGCAGCGTGCCGAAAATACCCGCCGCAATCTCATGGCCGATATTGCACACGAACTGCGAACCCCTTTGACCGTTATGCAAGGTGATTTACGTGCCCTGCTCGACGGCGTATACCCGCTCGAACTCGAAGAAATTGCTTCACTTTACGACGAAACACGCCTGCTCAGCCGCCTGGTATCCGATTTGCATGAACTGGCTTTAGCCGATGCCGGTCAGCTCCCCTTAAAACAGGAACCTATCGACATCAAATCCATTTTGGAGACGACTGTAGAACATTTTGCGACTGCTGCGGAAGCCCAGAACTCGACCATCACCCTGGAATGCGAAAACCTGTCCCCTGTCACTGCTGACGCTGACCGGGTGAAACAGGTGCTGCATAACCTGCTCGCCAATGCGCTCCGCCATACAACAGGCGCTTCGGTCAGCCTATCGAGCCACAAACAATCCGGCTTTGTGCGGATCGAAGTCAAAGATTCAGGGGAAGGTATTGATGCCAAAGACTTGCCCTATATCTTTGATCGTTTTTATCGGTCAGATTCTTCCCGCTCACGTATGACCGGCGGCAGTGGACTTGGCCTTGCTATTGCCAGAGTATGGGTAACGGCAATGGGTGGAACTATTGGTGCGGAGAGTAAACGCGGTCAGGGAAGCACCTTCTGGTTCACGCTGCCCCTGACCACTTAAGGTGAGCGCAGGGGGTGAAGCCGCGCTCCACCCCCTTCTAGATGATGTGGATTACGATGCCTTCGGTGGCGCATCATCAATTTTGAAACCATCCAGCATCACGCTGAACACATCACGGTAAGTCTGGGCAAAATCCGCCGTCGGAGCTTCGAACCAGATGACATACGGCACGTCGTTCTTGATCGTCACGTATACCTGCCCGGTGATCGATTCACCATCCGGGCCATCGTGGGTAAAGCGCTCGGTTTCCCAGGTATTGAGTTCGCCGTAATACGTCTGTGTCGAGGTTGTTTCATAACCGGGACTGGCGGGAATGATCTCCTCATCCAGCACAATATCCTGCAAGAAATCCGCTGCCGATTTGGTGCTCGACTCATAGACGGTTATGGCAGCAAAAGTCGTGCTGTCGGTTGCGTTCCCCGGCTCATAGTACCACCAGCCATTGTTATCGGCTCCCGGCAGCCAATCTTCCGGTACCGGATAATGGCTTTCCGAGGTGAAGGTATCCTTGCCCCAAAGGCCTGTATCTTTGGCCTTTACGGCGGCTGCGTCGAAGAAAGTCAGATTGTCTACAAGCAGTTGATACAGTTCATCAGTAGCCTTTGCATCAATCGCCTCAGCCGAGAAAACCAGCCCCAGACTCAGATCAGGGCGGTAAATCGCGAAGGCTTTCGAAGTAAAGTCGCCTGAATCGTTGCTGTAGTTGAAGGCGAATGAAAGCGCATCCTCTCCGCCAACTGTAATCTTCTTCGGCTTACCATCCATCGAGAGATCATATCGATCCAGTACCGTCTGTGCGATAGCCTGAAGATCATCTTTGGTATCATAGACCGGGTAAACAAACATGTACTCGGTGTTATCGTAATTCGAGGTTTGCAGGAAATCACTGTCCGGGAAGTATTCGACATCAAACCAGTCCCTGGCTGGATGCTGGAACACAATACCCCAATCGCTGTCAACATAACCACTCAGCGCCCGGTCAACGTTATCGTTATTGACCTTGACCTCGGTTGAGGCAAACCCAGTTGACCCTCCTACGACTTCGATCAAAAAGCCGAGCTTATAACTGCCCGTCGGAGCCGGTTGGTAATCCCAGCTAATGCCCTTGGCAGGCCAGATGAACGAAGTACCTTCCCGCAGGTCAATATTGCCATCGGGAGTCACGACCATACGATAGGTCTGGAAAGTACCGCCGGGCGCGAGGGTGATGTTTGCCAGCGCGCTGCTGCCTTGCTGACGGCTGATGACATTAGAGGAGCGTTTATCATCACCAAAAATCACGGTCACATCAACCCAGCTATCCTGCCCCGGATACTGATAGCGCCCACCAATGGACGAAATACCATCGGCTGTCGTGACCTGTTCAAAGCTGGTCGTATGTCCATCACTGACAACGGGCAGATACACATTCCAGGTAAAATTACGCTCACTCACACCGGATTCCCACTTGTTGATATAATCCACTACCCCGTCCTTGACATCTTTGGTCACAATGCGCGAGGTTCTCATGCGCAGAGCGCTGCCATCGGACTGTAGCTGATCAACCGTGAAATCACCATGTGTGATATTGCGTCCGGTCACTTCCATAGCTACATTCGCCGGGAAGGCCACACTGGTTTCCGCCGGGAATACATTGGTGATACGCACATCCGGAACCACACTGGGAGCCAGCGGCGCAGAACCCGCCACACTGCGGAAGCTGCGTCCCTGTGGGCTGACGCTGCCATAGAAACCGCGCAGCATTTGAGCGTAGTTGGTCAGCGGCGTTTCTCCGGCATAATGCGGTTCGAAGTCGGTAGCCCGCGCCGGGAAATAGGCATTGTAGTAATGCGTCCACTGCTGGACATGCTGCCCTGCCTCACCGTAAATCAGCACATCACTGAGCGCATCCACCACACCCTGCGCGGCGTTGACCAACGGTTGATCTTTACTGTTGGCGACAATCACACTCATAAAATCGCCAATGTCGATATTGGTCTGCGGCCCGAACTGATCCTCCGGCAGGAAGAAGGTATACACATAACTGTTGGCGCGTACCTGTCCCAGGAAGGAGGCATAAGCATCCGGGTTTTCATTGACAACAGTGGCAAAACGCTCAATGGCGTTCGTCACCTCACCAAATTTCCCCAGATCAGTCACATTCGCCGCCACAATCGGCAGTTGATTCGGGCTGAATTCCGCCATGTCCTTGATATATTTGTCCACAATCAGCTTGCCCAAATCACCGGGATTAATGTCCGGGTTCTGGTTCAGTTCTTCGGTGAGCAGCGTCATGTCAAAACTGGGGTTAAAGGTCGTTTCCGGTGAACCGATAGCATAATCGAAATAGCGCGACATCAGCGCATAATGATCGATATTGCTCATCAGGCAGGAGTCGTTAATCAGCAAATCGAACTTCGATACACCCGTATTCTCAACTGCCGCGTTAAAGACCTGATCGAGTGCAGAGATGTGCAGAATACTGCCACCGCTGGCATCATCGACCACCGTTCCCAGCCAGCCGCCGCCGTGATCGTTGATGATGATGGCGTAATGCTGTGCCGGATAGCTCTTGACACCCCACACGATAAAATCGAGCAGGTTGTTCCCATAGCTGGTATCCAGTTCGCCCAGATCAGCAATCTCTTTGCTGTCTACTGTTGGCGGGAACTGTGAGTTGTCATCCTTGCTCTTATCCGGGCTGATTTCATACAAGCGTGTATCCGTCCAATCGCCGTTGGACTGGTCATACTCATCCGAACGATCCACCAGCGCCAGAAGCCGAATCTGTGGATTACTGCCGCCGCCAATTTCAAATTCGTTGATGTCATTCAGCATGGCATCTTCGAGGTTATTATCCGCGCCAACATACTCCAGCACCGTCCAATCCGCAATCGTAGTAGTCGGTGTAATCGCTGGATAACCGCTGGCAACCGGGTTCGATACAACAGGCTGTGTGTTGGTATTGTTCACCAGCGTTGTGCCGCCAGAACTGACCTTGATGGCGACATCAAAAGAACCCGTCGTTTCCCCGTCCTGGAAGCCGTAGCGCGTCACAACAACCGAATAATCACCGGCCTGCGCATTCGGGTATTCGATGAATGGATCGGAACTGTTCTGGTCACGGTCATCATTTTCTGCCACCACCGTATCCCCAAAGAACAGCCCCAGATAAGCATCCAGATCACCACCCGTTGCACGAGCATCAATGGTGATGGTATCGCCCTGTTTCACACCCGGCAGCGGATATTCCACATAAGACTGGTCATTCGTGATGTCGCCCGACTGCACATCCCCACCCGCTACCCCTGTATCGGATACGGGCTGCGTCGTCTGGTCAACACCACTTCCGGTATTCAGCGACAGCGTAAACGACCCGGAACTATAACCATAGACACCAATCAGATAATCGCCATTGGCAGGCAGTACCGCCTGAATTTGTGCATCGGTGTTATCCTGACTGACATCATCATTTTCTGCCAGGCTGTTGCCGTTCGCGTCTGCCAGAACCAGATAGGTATCGACAGAATTACTCTCAGCCGTAATCACCACTGAATCCCCGGCTTGTCCGCTGAAGCCATATACTACCGGGTTATCCATATCAACGGCCTGACCGCCGACCTGATCGCCATATTCGAGGTTACTGCCATCGGTCTGAGTGTTCGAATTGCTCTGTGGAGACGATCCATTCCCATTCGTCACAGTAAGGGTATATGCGCCTTTGTCATAACCCAGCACCACGACATAGTAGGTTCCAGACTTCGGCGCAGTGTATTCAATACGTGCGTCGGTGTTCGTCTGGGTAATGTCATCATTTTCCGCAATGACATTCCCGTCCGAGTCGCCCAATCTGAGGTAAACATCGATGCTCGTGCTGGTCGCTTCAGCAACAATCACATCACCGGACTGCACTTCCAGACTGTAAATCACCCCTTGACTGGTATCCCTGATACGTCCATCCACTTCGCTGCCAAATTCGATAGACTGCGTATCCTGCGCCAGTACCGAGGGTAAAATCAGGAACATCAACACTAAAAACAAAAAGCTAATCTTTTTGGGAAATTTTCGAAACATCGTATTCCTCCTGAAAAGCATCACTGTTTCACTATATAACAGATTGCAGTTCGGGCAAACAGGAAGTGATAAAGACTCATAAATATAGAAGTGATGTGTCAGAGAAAACGGGCTGGCTCAAAGCAGGAATAATCTCGCGGGGCACATTCCGATGGCGGCTTAAGTTTCCAGGGCGTAAGCGATGGCCTGCTCTAACGTCATCGCCCGTCCTTCCGCCCAAGCCGCCGCTATCATGGTTGCGTCAAGCTGAGCGCGGAGGGTAGTAATACCCCGTTTGTAGAAGCGCCGTTGGATCGACAACCCTGGGAGACTAAAGATCTCACGTAGTGCCTCTGCTGCTCCGAAAATGTGCGCCGCCCGGATGCCCCTCGGCGTGGTATCCTCCAAGTGCTGCCCTCGCGCTGTTTCCAAGCAGGCGAACGCCTCAAGTGCAATGATGCTCTCAAAGCGTTCACCCAGTTCACGACATCGTATCAAGCTCTCTGTTAGATCAGCTTCCACCTGTTTATAGTCGCCCTCATCCAGTTCTACGACAGCGAGATAGGTCAGTACAGCGTGGATAGCCGGGGCGAACTCTGATGTGCGCATCAATAATACACTTTCCTCGAACAAGGCTCTCGCCCGTTTGGTATAACCCTGCATATAAGTCAGTGAGCCGAGGAAAAAGAGTGCCTCGGCGATTTGATCTGTATTCCCAACGTCGCGGCGCAGAGCCAAGCTCTTCTCCAGTAGGACGCGAGATTGCTCATAATCGCCCCGTTCTAGCATCAGCATACCAAGATTACCAAGGGCGGAAGCGACCCCCTCAGTATCATCCAATTCCTGGAACAGGGCGAGGCTTTCTTCATAAAGTGGTTGGGGGGATTCCAGTTCGCCCTGCCACCTGCGAAACGTCCCTAACCACTCAAGCGTCTTTGCTCGAAGGGCGCGTTCTGCCGTCCCAAACGGCTCTTTGGCCTGCTGCGCCAGCGCGCCTTCCAACCAGCGGCTCCCTTCGCTCATATGACCGTGTCGCGACCAGAATATGCGCAGTGCAAATGCCAGGCGTAATCTGGTTTCGCTCCAAGCTAACGCCGCCCGAAAGTTGTCGTGCTCGACCTCCAGAATATTCAAGGATTGTGCAAAATCGTGCTCGACGTTTGTGCGCTCCGCGAAAGCTGTGAAATAGTCCACGTGGCGGTTTCGCAAATCGTCCAGTTCCCCGATGACGGCAAGCTGCCCCAGCACATACTCGCGGATAGTTTCCAGCATCACGAAGCGTGGTTCACCCACTGCGTTAGCATCCTGCTTCAGCAGATTTTTGTCCAGCAGCGAAGCCATCCCGTCGAGAATGTTCATCTTTACATTTTCCATGCAGACTGCCCCGGCAGAATCCAGCGTCCACCCGCCCACAAATACCCCCAAGCGCCGGAAGAGCGTTTGCTCCTCTTCATTCAGCAGTTGATAGCTGGAATCAATGGCGGCATTGAGCGTCCGATGGCGTGGTTCAATGTCCCGCAGCCCATCTGATTGCAACATCAGCCGCCCGTGCAGCCGTTCCAGAAGCGCCGCCGGGGGCAGCAGTTTGACCCGTGCCGAGATCAGTTCAATTGCCAGTGGAAGTCCGTCCAATCGGGCGCAGATAGCCGCTATCGTTGGGGCAATTTTCTCAGTGAGCGCAAAATCTGGCTTGACCGCCTGTGCCCGTTCTAAAAAGAGCATTACAGCGGAGTATTGAGATATACGTTCAACATCTGGCAGATGAGCGAGATCAGGCAAAGCCAATGGCGAGACCGGAATCTGCTGTTCTTGACGGATACGTAGTGGCGCACGACTCGTCACCAGGATTTTGAGTTGATAACAATGGGCGAGGAGTTCCGCGATGGGTGCGGCTGCCGTCAGAATTTGCTCGAAATTGTCGAGAACGAGGAGTATCTCCTTATCGCGCAGAAAGGCTTTCAAGCGTTCCAGCGGCGTTCGTGGGCCAATATCCGGCACGCCGAGTGCATTGGCAATTGTCACAGGCACAAGATTAGCATTGGTGATCGGGGCAAGGGCAATGAGAAACACGCCATCCGCAAAATCGTCTAAGGCTTGAGTTGCTATCTGGAGCGCCAGCCGGGTTTTGCCGATCCCCGGCGGGCCAGTCAGGGTGAGCAAACGCGACTCATCACGCAGCAGCCGTTTGCGTAGGACAGCTATATCCTCATCCCGCCCGATGAGCGGCGTGGGCTGTGCGGCCAGATTGGTCGGAGGATGAAAGGGTGTACCCCAAGGTACCTCTGATTCCACCGCCTCGGCTCTAGCAAAACGGACAAAGGCCGCCCATTCGTCGGGCGGGATTTTCAGATGTTTAGCTAAGAGTTCAGCGATTTGTTTGGAAGGTCGCCGTTCGTCCGCTTCGATTTTGTAGAGAGTGACGGCGGCGCAGCCAATGAATCCGGCTAAGTCTTCCCGCGTGAGACTGAGAGCTTTGCGGCGCTGCTTGAGCCACTGACCGAATGAAGTTTTGGCGGTCATGCCAGCCTCCGCACTGATGAATTCACTAATTGTAACGTAATTTTGTATGAAATCTGTACGAGTTTTTGTATAAGCGAGCGCTTCTAGAAAAGGTGTCAATAGGGTTCAATAAGGTTTAGGGCTTCAAACCGAAGCTGCGTAAGAATAGAAGGAGTCAAAGGATGAAGATTCAATCAAGATGGATCACGGGTAGCGCTGCTGTTCTGATGTTTGGACTGTTCATTGCCAGCAGTCTCTTCAGTTCTCTGCAACCAGCAGGCGCATTTCAAACTGTCCCAACAGATATGCCCTTGGAGTCCGCACCGTTACCGACCAGTATGGAAAAGGCGCTAGTTCCCTGCGCCGATGGCGTGACTGGCCCGTGCGATATGATCGCAACCTCGGCT
>JBGAGR010000093.1:0-24515 GCA_044226645.1 Aggregatilineales bacterium | reverse complement strand
ATCTCGCGCATTTCCACCACCAGTTTTTGCAGCGCTACAGCATGTTTGCTCAATTCCCGCGCAACTTCCGCAACAGGCTGTTGAGCCGTCCGCGCCATTTCCGCCAGCGGCTTTTGCACATTCTGTTCGACACGTTTGAAAATAGCCGCCTGAGCACGTTCCCTGCGCACATCCTGCGTAATATCGCGTACCACAACAACAGTGCCTACTCGCTCATGAGCGATGTTCATCACCGCAGCAACCTGCGCGGTCAGCATCCTGCCATCGACTTCAACGCGCTTGGGATCGCCCATCGCGTATATACCAGGTGCAAGCACTGTCCCCATTTTTTCGCCAACTGTCGCGGTCAGCAGTTCACCTAAGGTACGACGCAGAGGTGATTTGTCACCTTCTTCATAGATCGAGAGATTGTGATGCGGGAGCGTTTTGCCAAGCATAACCTTGGCTGGTTCATTCATGACGACAACCTGCCCATCCAAATCCTGCACGACTATGCCGTCCGGCATGGATTCCAGCACCGCTGTCAAATATTCGGTTTCACGGCGCTGGCGACGGAGCGAAGTCCGCAGTGCATCCTGCCGTTCCTGCACATAATCGGCATAATGATCCAATGCCTGCCCGACTGCCCCGATTTCATCATGTGGTTTCATATTGGTGCGCGAGACAGAATTTCCAGATGAAAGTGCCGTCGCAACCATTTTGACGCGGTTTAAACGCGACACAATCATCGTGTTGACGATCATGAAAGCCGCAATCACCATTCCTGCCGCTACTGCTGCCAGGGTTAACCCGGTCAACTGCTGCCCCATGCCCGTCAAAAATGGCGCATTATCCGCCGAAAAGACCGCCGTTACCCCCAAAACCTGTGGCCCGAACTGGAAAGGGAAATAAGCGGCCTGATACGGCTGGCTTCCAAGCAGTAAACTCCGTACCGGAACCTGCTGCGAGGCGGTCAAAGTCTGTTTAAACAAATCTGGCGAAAGCGCTAATGCCCCGGCAAAATCGCCTTCTGCCTGAAAAGTCGTTTGGAGTGCTGTGCTGTCTGGCCCATAAAGCATGACTTCAGCAGCGCCATCGGATTTCAGCGCATCCAGCACATTCCCCAGACGCTGACCAACAATCGCGATACCAATCAGTCTATTGGCATTATTGACCGCCACAGCCGTATAGAGAATCAAGCCTTCCTGAGTCCGCGCCAATTCAGTTGCGCCGACATAACCTTCGTTCTGAACCGCACGAACAGCCAGATCCTTACGCAGATCGGTTCCGCTGCTCACGGCATAATCGACAGTACCATCGGATTTTTGGGTACGCAGCAGCCCAACAACTTCGATGCCATTCTCATCAGTCAGGATAACATTATCGAGGTTCGCCAAACGGGCGGAACTTTCCAGAATGCTCTGTAAACTCTGTGACGCACCCTTCTGAATACCATCGGCAACACCGCTGGTAAAAGCGATACGCTGGGCTTCCAGACGGCTTTGTTCATAAAGGGCTGCTGTTCGTGCAGCAATAGCATGGCTGTTTTGCAGCAGCAAATTGACCTGCGGAGTGTCCATATTGACGCTTAAGGTATTGCCAAGCCAGTACGCAGCAATCATGGAGGCAATCAATAGAGCCAAAAACAATGGGAGCAAGAAGCGCCACCGCAGTGAGATAAAGCGTGCAGTAGTAGGTATCGAACCAGCCGTCATGATTTAACCCCTCAATACAACGCGGCCTATTTCGATTATACCGGAGACCGGGATTCACCACAGTCAACCAAACCGCCTATTTGCGTCGAACGTTTAAAGGAAAGAGCACATTAGACGAACTATTTTTCAGCTTCCAATTAACAGGTTGGATAGCCGCGTGCTTCAAAGGTCAGCGGATCAACCGGAATATCGTCAATGCGTGTCTCGTAATGAACATGGCTTCAAAGGTCAGCGGATCAACCGGAATATCGTCAATGCGTGTCTCGTAATGAACATGTGGGCCGCTGCTGTGTCCGGTGCTGCCGCTAAACGACACAATCGCGCCTTTGCCAATCACATCACCCTTCGCCACATTGAACGAGGTGTTATGGGCGTAGTAAGTGATAAAGCGTCCACTCTGGACAATGACCAGATTTCCGTAACCAAAGACGTTCCAATCCGCCCATACCACAACACCCGTCTGGGTAGCATATACAGGGGTTCCAGATGGTACAACCAGATCAATACCACTGTGATAACCCGTAAAACTTTGTGAAAGAAAACTTCCGTCTACCGGGAGTCCTGCTGGAGCACATTCCGCCCCGGCAAAAGGCAGCGAAGCCGGTGTGATATTGGCCGCGAAAGCCAATACTGTCGCGACTAATTCACTGGTCGGCGTGGGCGGGAGCGGAGTTGGGCGCGGGGTCGCTGTATCCGGCGGCGGAAAGGTAACAATGGCTATCGTCGGACTGGGCACGAGTGTCAGAGTCGGCGTTGGCAGTTCGAACTGGGTGTTCCCAAAGCGCGGAAGATACGCTCCGACAGGCGGCAAATTCGGCCCCAATATTTCCAGCGGAACAATGCCGTACTGCGGCTGCCCTCGTTCCAGATAAGGAATAATCGCCGGATCAACCTGGGCGAATAAGGCAATCGGTGTTTCGGGCGGCTGCGGTGTCACCAGTACCGACGCGGAAATCACCTGGGTATCTTCACGTTGAATCCCGGCAGTAGACGCGATATACCCCACAATACCGATAATCACAGCAATAACTGCAACCAGCAGCAGGGGTAATCCGTAATGTTGAAGGAGTGAAAGCAAGCGGCGCATATTCACAATTGTACTGCAATTTCTTAGTGTGAGTTTCACTGAAGCTTAGTATTTAACGGCTACGCTTACGGAAACATATATTAAGAAGGAGCAAGACACCTTTTGAATACCTATCCATTAAACGGGCGAGCCGATGTCCATATGCATACGGATGCCAGTGATGGACTGCCGACTGCCAAACAAATCCTGGATTATGTCGCCAAACACTGCGCTCTGGATGTGATCGCCATCACCGATCATGATGTGTTGGATGCCAGTCTGTGGGCATTTGACCAGCGGCACAATTACCCGTTCGATATTATTCCCGGTGTAGAAATCAGCGCACATCATGCCCATATTCTCGGCTTATGGGTTACAAAACCCATTCCGCAGAGCCTGTCGATTACTGAAACCGTTAGCGCAGTTCATGAACAGGGTGGCATCGCGATTCTGGCGCATCCCGGCGAAGTGCTCATTAATCATTGGAATGTGGTGCGTTTCCTTCAAAATCCACAAGTGTTATTAGAGTGGAAAGTGGATGCTGTCGAAATCCACAATGCTGGAACGATGACACCCGGTAACAATCGTCTGGCGCGGCGTATTGGTCGGCAGGTCGCACTTCCAAAAGTCGGCAACAGCGATGCACATACCGTGACCGCGATTGGTCGCGGTATCACCCGATTTTATGGACGTACCGCAGCCGATTTCCGCACCGCGCTGGCAACTGGAAAAACTGTTGTAGAGGGGTCGTCATGGCCGATAATCGACTATTTGAAGCTCTCACCCGGTTCAATTCACAAGAAGCTCAAGCTATCTTCGGGGCCGAATTAGCCTTTGAATCGTATTTACCTGAGGATCAGCTTGCACCCATAAAACGGGTCGCCATTTTTGCCGAGTCATTCCTACCGAAAGTAGATGGCGTTTCCAAAACAGCCTTTTTAACCCTGCGTCATTTGCAGCAGTCAGGACGCGAAGTTCTGGTATTCGCGCCGGATACCGCGCCACAGGTAGTTGGTGCAAGTCAGGTGGTTCGCTTACCCTCTTTTAGCTTCCCTTTCGCGCCGGAAACGCGGATTGCGGTACCGGGATTATCGATTGCCAGTTCCCTCGACCAATTCAAACCAGACATTATCCAACTTTTCAGTCCGACTATTCTATCGGTTGGGGGAATCATCGCGGCGCGTCACCGAAATATCCCGATTATTGCTACTTATCAGACTGATTTACCGACTTATGCCCGTCATTATGGCTTCGATGTGCTGGCGGAACCGACGCGAAGCTGGCTGCGACTGCTTCATAATGCCTGTCATTTGACGCTGGTTCCCTCAAATTACACTCTCAATGAACTGCACGAATCGGGTTATCATCGACTGCGGCGCTGGGGGCGCGGCGTAGACGGCGAACGCTTCAATCCCGCACATCGCTCAACGGAATGGCGCAGTCGATTGCTCAACGGACGCGACCCCAATTCGCTGCTGTGCATCTATGTCGGACGACTCGCCTATGAAAAACGGGTTGACCTGCTGCTGGAAACCGCGCGAACACCCGGCATCGCGCTGACCATCATTGGTGATGGGGCACAGCGCGATGAACTGGAAACGCTATTCGCCGGAACCAATACCCACTTTATGGGCTATCTCTATGATGAGGATTTAGCCCACGCTTATGCCAGCGCCGACGTGTTCACATTCACCAGCGCGTCGGAAACCTTCGGTCAGGTCGTGCAGGAGGCCATGGCATCCGGCTTACCCGCCATTGTCATCAATCAGGGCGGAGTGACTGACCTGGTGGAAGATGGAATCACCGGATTTATTTGCACGGGTGAAGCAGAAACCTTCGCGGATGCCGCACGACAACTGCGTGATAATCCAGCTCTGCACCGGGAAATGTCCAGCAGCGCCCGCCATTTTGCCGAGGAGCGCCCCTGGAGCGCCATCATGTCGCAGTTGGAGAACTACTACGACGAAGCGAAGCGCCTGAATGAGCGTTTTAACACCCTCTATCGCAATGGCAGTTCCGCTTTTGCCTTACCCTCTTTTTTCCAATGGGGAAAATAGGGCTAACAGGACTCGCATAAAGTACACCAGATTCGTTAGACTTAACGGAAATCGGCATCTACCAATCGAGAGTCCTGCATGAGTGATGAACGTAAGACGCTGGCGCTGATTGCCCACGATGGCAAGAAGGCCGACATGGTTGCCTTTGCGATGGAATTTAGAGCGGTGCTGACGCGCTATGATCTGGTAGCGACCAAAACCACCGGACAGCTTCTCCGCGACAAGTGCAGTCTGGATGTGCGCCAGATGCTTTCCGGCCCGATGGGCGGCGATGCACAAATTGCTGCTCAGGTGGCGGAAGGTAGAATCGAAGCCGTCTTTTTCTTCGTAGACCCGCTCACTGCCAACCCGCATGATCCCGATATTCAGGGATTGCTCCGTATATGCAATGTTCATGATGTGCCCCTGGCAACGAATGCTGCCACTGCCAGTTTCATTATTTCAACCAAAGCATTGTAAAGTAAGGCAAATCTCATGGCTGCACTGCTGCCGCAAACCATCGCGGGGCGCTATACCCTACATGAATTGATCGGCAAAGGGGGCATGGGGGCTGTTTACCGGGCAAGTGACCGTTTGACCGGGGAAACCGTCGCCCTGAAGCAGGTTTTGCTGGATACCGGAACAGACCTCAGTTCTACCGAACCAGACCATCTGCGTCTTTCCCTATCGCGCGAATTCCGCACATTGGCGGGACTGCGCCATCCACATATCATCAGCGTGCTCGATTACGGATTCGATAAGGATCGTCAGCCATTTTTCAGCATGAATCTGCTGGAAAAGCCGCGCACCATTGCCGAGGCCGCTCAGGGAAAATCGCTGCCAGAACAAATAGGTATGCTGCTGGAAATGCTGCAAGCCCTATCCTATTTGCACCGGCGCGGCGTGATTCACCGTGACTTAAAACCAGCTAATGTGATGGTAGACCGTGATGATGCCGTCAAACTGCTGGATTTCGGTCTGGCGCTGGCAGCCCGAACGGCACCCAAAACGGAGAACACAATCGCCGGAACTATCGCCTATATGTCCCCCGAACTCATCACCGATGAGATTGCTTCTCCTGCCTCTGATTTGTATGCGGTGGGGGTCATCGCCTGCGAAATGCTGCAAGGGCGGCGGCCTTTCAACGGCAGTACCGTCACCACATTGCTCACGCAGATCATACGGACAATGCCGGATTTGATGGACATTGATCCCAGTTTACGTCCGGTCATAGAACGCCTGCTCTCAAAGCAGCCCGATATGCGTTACGCCAGTGCCGATGATACCATCCGCGATTTATGTGAAGCTGCCGCCCTGCCCATTCCACCGGAAACCAAAGCCATTCGCGAGAGTTTCTTGCAGGGCGCGCCTTTCGTTGGACGCGACCCTGAAATCAGCCAGCTTCAAACCGCATTGGCTGAAGCTATCACTGGAAAAGGAAGTGCCTGGCTGATCGGCGGCGAAAGCGGTGTGGGCAAATCGCGTTTGATGGAAGAACTGCGCGTCTATGCGCTGGTGGATGGTGTAACCGTGCTTCATGGTCAGGGGGTAGCCAACGGCGGCCTGCCCTATCAATTCTGGCGGGAACCTGTGCGACGGCTGCTTATTTCTACCGAAGTCACCGAAACCGACGCAGCCATCTTAAAAGAAATTATCCCGGACATCAGCACATTACTCGGTCAGGAAATCCCCGAACTGCCCGAACTGGAAGGCCGCACCGGACAGCACCGCTTAATTGGCGCGATTGTCAGCCTGTTCAAACAACAGAAGCAGCCCGTCGTGCTTTTGGCGGATGACCTGCAATGGGCGGTTGAAAGTCTGGAAGTCCTCAGGACATTGATGAGCAGCATAAGCGATTTACCCCTGCTGATTGTCGCTAATTATCGGGACGATGAGGCACCCCATCTGCCGCGTCAACTGCCCAACATGCGCCCTTTAAAACTGGAACGCCTCTCCTCGGAAGCGATTGCCCAATTGAGTGTTTCCATGCTGGGTGTCGCCGGGGAACGTCCACAGGTAGTAGACCTGCTGGAACGCGAAACAGAAGGCAACATTTTCTTCCTGATAGAAGTGGTACGGGCACTTGCTGAAGAAGCAGGGCGCTTAACCGATATTGGATTGAAAACACTGCCGCAGAAAATATTCGCAGGGGGCATCCAACAGATTGTCTCACGACGCTTGAGCAAAGTACCGGAAAGCGCTCGTCCATTACTGAATTTGGCGGCTGTTGCTGGACGGCAGATTAACTTGCAAATCCTGCGAGAGGCCACAGGCGCAATCGATTTTGAGGAGTGGTTAGTCAGTTGTGCGGATGCCGCCGTGATTGAATCGCAGGAAGGCGAATGGCGTTTCGTCCATGACAAACTGCGCGATGGCATCATCGCCACTGTAGCCCCAAATGAACTAAGGGATTTACACCAGCGAATCGCCACAGCGATTGAACAGGTTTACCCCAACGCGCCCGAACACTGGAATGCGCTGGCGCAGCACTGGCAGCAGGCGGGTGATGAAACGCGCGAACGCTATTATGCCATCCGGGCGGGTGAACATCAGCTAAAGGTCGGCGCGTATCAGGATGCCAGCGTCTGGCTGCGACGGGGGATGGATCTGACTGACCCGGCAGACAAACAGCAGCTTACCTACCTGAGCATCCGATTAGGCGAAGCGCATCAGGGTACAAGCGACTATAAAAAAGCCAAATCGCTTCTGGAAAGCGCCTTGGAAAGCGCCCAGTCGATGGGCAATGAACGATTAGCTGCTGATGCCTTACAGAGTCTTGGGGTATTAGCCGTTATTCAGGGCGATCCTACCGGCGCGATCGATCTTTTTACGCGCTGTCTGACCGCTGCCGATAACAGCGGTGACCGTCTGATGCGCACGTTGACAATGGCGCATCTGAGTGAATTGTATACCAATCGCAGTGAGTTTGAGCAGGCGGCTCAATACACTAACGATGGGTTGACTCTGGCGCGTGAGCTGCGTGATCCCCGCGCATTATCCCAAACGCTGCGGATGGAGGGCAAACTCAAATTCACTACTGGTGATTATTCGGGTGCAAAACAAAGCACACTCGAAAGCCTGAAAATCGCCCAGGAAATAGGGGATCGTTTCACCATCGCCCGGAATACCAATGCGCTGGGAGTCACCGCCGCCACCATTGGGGAGTATGCGGAAGCACAAAGCCACTATACCGAGGCACTACGCATCTTTCACGAAATTGGAGATCGATGGGGCACAGCTTTTATCCTCAACAATCTGGCCTTTGTCGAGCTGTTGATGGGGCATCATATTCCCGCCGCAGGTCGGTTCTATGAGGCATTAGCCGAATCGCTGCCCATTGGCGTTATCCCGGTTATTCTGGAATCAATGGTTGGACTGGCGCGAATTTTTCTGGAAATCCAGGAACAAGAGCAGGCCATGATTCTTCTGGGGTTAGCCCTTAATCACCCCGCGACCTTCAACGACGTTCGGGTTTTGTCACAGCCTGCAATAGATCGCCTGAAAACCGAACTGGGCGAAGAAGCCTATGAAGCCGGGTTGGAAAAAGGCAAACACGAAGATGTGCAGGCGCTCGTTAACCGGCTGCTGGCAAATCGCGAAGGCATCTTGCTGCGCCTGCGGAAAATCTAGAGCAAGTCATAACGAACTCGCATAATGGCTAACCTATCGCTGGGCAGTTATGCGAGTTCCAGCGCCGCTCCACGTTAGAAAATTCACACCGAAAAGTTTACCAAAAAGTAGCCTTTTTCATCCCAATCCGTGTTACTGTGTACGAAATGAGGCGTATATCTCGCCCTACACTTTAGACTTTTTACTTTCAACTTTTGCCTGTATTTGCAATTTGAAATTGCACACAAAATAGTTGAATTTACGGGGAAAAGATGCGCTCAAACGGCAAACATTGCAGCGACCAAAGGAAGTCCCGTGGGACAATCCCCCCACTTGCAATGACTGCAAAGCAAAACGAACAGGATGTGTAGAAATGAACGTTGTACGGCACACACAGCGGCAGCAGGTATTTTTACCGCTGCCGCGCAACCATAATCCAATATTATCGGGGCGCGCTGCGCATGCTGCGCCATTCTCCCGTGACGCAGCGCGCCCCCTCCCCCCATCCACGCTGCGTCATGGACTAGGAGTAAGGATTTGAGTAAAGACAAATCAATGCCCGGGCTGGCTAAGCACCCAATTATTTACCCTCGCCTGGTGCCTGACAGGGATCATCTGGCATCAGGGTATCCAATTGGGCACATACCTGCTCAAAGAGCGGATCACGCGCTTCGACATAACCATCTGTCGGGAAAGGCGCGCCATAATCGACTGCCGGGAGAAATTCATCGAAATAGGGATTGCCAGAAACTTGAGGCAGATCATAAAAATCAGTTTGCGCTGGAAGAACATAGCGCGGGACACCCGTTGAGCCATCATAACCCATCGAAATCCATAACTGTGTATCTGAACTCAGATAGTAATCGGAAAAAGTGTAGGCATCGATCTGACACTGCGCATCACAATTTTGCGCGTTGATGGTCAGGCCATCCGTATAAATCATCGGCTGGACAGAGCCACCCAACGGCGCAGCGCTGATAAAAACCGTTCCACCGCTGGCATTATTGGTCTCGATATAATAGAGACTCTCAGAAAAGCCGATGGTGCTCAATGCTTGTCCTGTGGCGAAGGCGATAGCAGGCTGGGATTCGTCCTGATAGGCTTCACCCAGGCAGGGATTTTCATTGTCGAACGTACATTCGTTAAACAGCCGCGACATTTCATCTACAGTGGATTCATTCGGTGGTGTATCCAATGCCTGCGGAATACTTTCGAAGCCATAATCGCCAATATAAAAATCGGCATAGTAGATCGACAGCGTATTTTGACCGAAAAAGCCACCCGCAATGTTGCGGATTTGGTTATCCGGGTCAAAGCTGTTCAGAATCGTCACCAGATCATCCGATGAGGATGCGCTTACAATATCGGGTTCGAAGCCGAATAGAAACAGGCTGCATACGCGCGTGGGAATCGCCCATACCTGACCACTATGTTGAACAGCCTCGGATGCTACCGGAAACACTGGCTGTGAAGCATAACTGACCGGGTCTATCCACCCCGCCTGAGTGACGCTGGAAAGCATCATCAAATCCAGTTCAATCACCTGGGGGCCATTGGGGTCATTGTAGAGCGTTGAAAGCGTATCTACGCTGTAGGTATTCTGCTTCTGATCCATAATGACCGTCAGATCAATATCGGGGTGCAGTGCCTCAAAGCCCTGCTCGACATACTGCACCAACGCCGCAAAGCCATCGTTATTCACATCCGGGATATAGGGGTACAACATAACCGTCAACGAGCGGGTGGCCTGAGCATGGACAGCGACAGGCAGCAGGAGCAGAATAAGCAGCAGCGGCAGGCGTTTCATAAATGCATCCTTGTCATAGGGTGAAAATAAAAATCATCAGGGGCACTCTCCCCTGATGATCGCAAAGCCTGATAACTCGATTTACTCGCCCTGTGGTATAGAGCGCAGTACGACGTAATTGAGAACCTGTTGACCGATACACTGTCCTTGCCGGAGACCATTCTCAATGGCTTCACGGTAATGGATGCCTCCGTACAAGCGCGATATAGCGGCCTGACTGGCAGCGGCCTGGAATGAAGTATACGAGCGTTCGGGCAAATTACGTCGTCTGCCAGAACTATCGGTAAAGGCGACTGTGCCGAACATCCCTGTCAATACTTCCGCAGCCGCGCCGGAAACTACTGAGTGACCGGATGGATATTCGGGGAAACCAGGGGAAGCAATGAAGGGCTGCCAATTGGGGTCAATATACTTATTGATGTAGGTTACAGGGCGCAGCAAGTTGATTTGATATTTCAGCGACCAAGCCGAAATAAAGGAATCACCCAGCGATACGCCTACCAGCGCGTACATCATGGCAGACCGATCCAGCTTCAATCCAAGTACATCAATAAGCTGACTTTCGATGAGAACCCAGTGTCCAGCGGGTGTCCCGGTCTGACCGGGGGTATCGACCCAGAAACGTGCAATGTCCTTTTGTTCATTGGTCAGATTATCGCCGGTTGTTTTGACTTCCAAAGCCTGGGCATAAAAGGCCGAATCAGCATCCGGGCTAAACGGCATATTATGCTTTTGGGCGCAAGCATCGGCATAATACAGTGCGAAGGGACGAATCTGCCCCCAGAAAGGTTCAACTGGTTTCATACCGGGCGCTGTTGGAACCCAATACGAATCGTCACCTGTTGGAATGTCCCATGTCATGGTGCGTGTTTCAGTGTAATTATCCAGTGCGACCCAATCGAGAATGGCACTGCCAACTACATCACCGTAAGTCATCGAGCGCTCGACAACATCAGCACTGATCTCCTTTTGCCGCGCATTTTGCAAGCTGTCGCGCAGGGTCTTTACTGCTCGTTGGGTATCCGTCGATGTATCAGGAAATAATCCCGCAATAACCGTTGAAAGCGCTGCATTGGCTGAAGAAGGCCAATCGTATTCGCCCCCTTCTTCCGGATAAGGCACATCAGCCAACCCGGTCAATTGACCATTGAGCGAAATACCATCGGGAATACCGGGCAGCACAGATTGATAAGCGGTAACACCGGCATAAGCATACAAACGCGAGGCTCCTGGAGCAGAAACGGCTTCGGCTTCAACCCGGTCATACAAAAGCTGCATCCACTTAATGAGCACCGAGGCATCCAATTCGGCGGCAGGGGTTCCAGTAATCTCACCACCATTGCCAGCACTAACCTGCTGCCTGGGTATCACAGCAAATCCTAAAAACGCCAGCACTATCAAGAAAATAGGTATTCTTTTCAACATAATGAAGTCCTCCTCCAATCGCAAAAGGCTTATCAATCAACCATTGTCTAGCAGTCAGAGGACGATTGAATCAGCCGATTCGTTCCGCGCGCCGAATAGCATAGCCCAGAATCCATTCCGTGACTGCCGACTGCGCCATCGAAAACAATAACAAGCCGATGCCCAAAAAGACGGCATAGGGAACAGTAGCCCATATTTCACCATAAAATCCTAAGTGTAGAAAAGACAGGCCCCAATCGCCCAGAGCCGAGAAACTGCCCATCAGCAGCCACGCTCCACCATCCGAAACGGTTAAATTACCCCGAATGAACTGGGTAGCGGCAACCAACAGAACAATGACTACCGCCAGACGGAAAATTACCATGATGATCTGCGTCATAACACTGTAGACACGCTGTTGAACCGTGACCGAAACCAGCAGACCAATCGCGGCATGTAAACCAACCCCGGTAAAGGGCAGCAGCAAACCAGCCGTCATCAGAAAGGCCAGCAATAGCGCACCGACGACGGGTGATACTTCCGGCGTGATGTTGTTAACCAGCAAATCAATGTATCGTCCCTGAAAAGCCGTCAGGTCATACAATATGCCGACAATAAATCCGACACGAATGACCATGACCAAACCCATGAGGAGTCGCACCCGGTAGTAGACACTCGCCCAACGTGCCCGCAGCGCCAAACCCGCGCCGCCCTCAGTTGCACGCAGATTATCCCACGTCTGGCGGCGCTTCTGTTCGCTCACAGTGTTCACGGTCAGCGTAAGTGCGGTAATCTGCAAAATAAGCTGAATAATCAGGGTAGGCCAGAATAAAACTGCCATGGCCCCTTCGGTCAGGCTTTGACCGGGCGAATTCTGAAAAAAACCCGTCGCAAGGGCATAACCACCCCAGAACAACACAATCAACAACGTGGAAAAGCTTGCAATGCGCAAATAGCGCACACGTCTGGAAGGCTGCTGCACTTGCCCTAATTCATAGCGTACCAGCGGATGATCGGAACGCGCCCACTCGGGCAATTGTATGGCAAATCTTTGTAACATATGTTTTTAATCCGTCAATAAATCGCCAATCGTGTCTTCCAGTTTTTCTAAAGCTGTCTGCCATTCTACCGCCTGAATCCGCACTGTTTGTCCATAACGGATATAGTAGATATAAACTTCCGGAATGACATCACCGAGCTGCTCACGGACAGCGGCGGCATAAACGCCCACTTGCAAATGATAGCGCTGCGCGTGTTCAATCACCAATTTTGCATGACGCGCCGCAGCGTAGCCATCAACATAACTGGTTTTATAATCCACCACCACCCAGGAACCATCGTCACGTTGCAGCAGCACATCCAGAATTCCATGTATGATGCGCCGATCTGTGCGGTAGACAAATGGCAGTTCGCGATAAACCACCTTAGCCTTTTCCATCCATGCAAAAACCTGGCTATTATGGGTGCGTTCTAACAGCTTCAAGGCTTCCTGTACGGCATATTTTTGCTGCCCCGGATTGACAACCCCCAATTCCCAGGCGTAACTTTGTAGAATCGAATCCAAACCACGAGTACCCGACTGTGAAGAAGGCCACCCCAGTACCTTATGAACCATCTCCCCAATGATGCGCCCGGAAACGTCCTCACCACGCCGGGTGCTGACCTGCTCAATAACCGTCGGCGCATCATGCATGACCTGACGACGAAAACGCTGTCGATAAAAAGGCGGTTCCGGCACAACTTTTGCCGCACCCAAATCGGCAATCTGGGTAGCGGTCAGATGCCGCACAATCGCATCCCGCCGCACCGGCACTTTCGCCAGCAAAACGGGAGCATGTGCTTCGCCCGGTAAATACTCGCCACGCTGGATAGCTGAGTGTTCCCAGGCTGTCTGATCGTCATCACCCAGAGCGGTAAGCTGGTCGTCAGAAGGCATTTGCTCTGGTATCGTAACGCGCACCTGCCCCCAGCCATATCCATCTATCAAGCTTGTGCCAACACCAAACGACTGGCTGTCGAAATTCAGTGCGCCCCATAACCATCCCAACCAATTATCCGCTTTGACAACGCCATCTTTTCCCTGTGATGGCATCTGTCCACTGACGAGCAGATAGTCCTGAGCGCGGGTCGCCGCGACATACAGCAGCCGTTTGCGCTCGGCAACATCACGCAATTTTTGTAGCTGTTCAGCCTGACCGTAGGCGAATCCACCGACCAGCTTATCCTGCTGCGCATCATAAACTTTGCAGGTCAACCCATAATGCGGGTCTAACATCACAACAGCACCATCGCCCCCGCCACGCGTCCAACCTGCATCGACCAAAACCACTAATGGATATTCCAAGCCCTTGCTGGCATGAACGGTCATCAGCGTTACAGATTGTGCGCCATCCACCAATGCTTCACCTTCGCGAACCTCGCGGGTGGTGAGATCGCGTAGAGAATGAGAAAATACGCCAAGCGTAACCTGACCGCTGGATTCCGCTTTTTCGAGCAGTTTTTCGACATTACCACGCCGCCGTGCGCCGTCTGGCAAACCAGTCAACACAGCCAGATAGCCGGTGAGATCAAGAATTTCGCGCAGCAGAACAGCGATGGTCACACGACCTGCTATACCCCGCAGTTGATACAAACAATCCCGCGCGAACTGTACCCGTTCGATTTCATCTTCCGGCAAATGCGGAATGAGCGCAGCATCCAAAACATCCCATAATCCAGCACGTTCTCCCTGTTCATCGCGTACCATCCGCATTGCCAGCAGTGCGTCGTCACTTAACCCGAATAAGGGCGAACGCAGTGCCGTTGCCAGCGCCAATTGATCAGCAGGATTGTGCAGCGCAGTCAGTAAATTGAGTAAATCCCAGACTTCCTGTCGGCTGTAATAACCCCGTCCGGCGACGGTCACAAAAGGCAGTTGAGCCGCTTTAAAAACATCCTCATATAGATTGATATTGCTGGTGGACTGAAATAAAATCGCCATATCGCCATAATCAATCGGGCGATGAATCTTGTGCTGCTTATCGTAAATCAGGCGCTGTTCATGCTCTTTGATGTGGCGAAGACGCTGTGCAATTTCGTAGGCTTCCCAGCGGCGGCGGCTTTCCATACTGTCGTCATCATCATCCGTTAAACCCTCCTTGCTAATCAGTAAAAATTCCAGCGGCGGTTCGGAAGTCGGCGCTTCATGTCGCTCGGCTTCCATGGGTTCACCCAACACCACCTCATAGTCCACCACCGGACTGGCAGCATCCTTGACCAGAATTTGCTCAAACAGATGATTAAAGCATTCCACCAGCCGTTGATGCGTGCGGAAAGATCGCGCTAAAGCCACATCCTGCCCACCCGCATCCAGAATTCTGCCGCGCACCTGATCAAATACGCTGACATCCGCCCCACGAAAACGATAAATCGACTGTTTAGGATCACCCACGACAAAGACACTGCCAGAGCGGTTAATGTCGGCGAGGCCGCGTACAATATCCCATTGTGCCGCATTCGTATCCTGAAATTCATCGACGAGAATGTGCTTAAATTCATTCGCGCGGTAACGTGCTTGAACTGCCGGATATTTCTGCAACAGTTGGCGTGTCAACCGTTCCAGATCATCAAAATCCAGCAGACTGTCGTCCTGCTTGGCTTTCCAGTAAGCCGTCTGTGCCCGATGAATCAGGCTGACCCACAATGGCAACAGTTCCTCTGCTTTATCATCCGCTTCACCTGGTGGGTCGCCAATTTGCTTCAGAGCGGCAGCGGCAGCTTCACGAATTGCCTTCAGTTCTGCTTTCAAGTCCTGAAGGCGTTCTTTGCCACCCCACGCGGAAGCTGCACCGACATTCAGCTTAATGTCGCTCACCAGACCTTTGAGCGCATCGAGCATTAACGGAATACCATCCTCGTCAGAGGTTTTGCTGCGGTTAAGCTGGTCAAAATTCAGCCAGCAGCGTTCCCACATGCCAAAGAGTTTATCTTCACGAGGCCAATCCGGTTCAGGATGCCAATGGCGCACCAGAACCGGATAAGTCACCAGGGTGAGCGCATCGAGAACATGCGCCGCCTGATATTCCCATTGTTTCTGCCATGTCTGACGCAAATTTCGTGGCAATGGAGCGAGATCTACCGCGATAAATTCAAGCAGCGTCCGGGTAACAGCATATATCTCGTATTCAGTGAGCAGACGTATGGCAGGATCATTTTCATGTACCACCGCCTGTAAAACACCTTCAACAACATCATCTAAAAGGACACGCGCCTCGACCTCATCCAGCACTTCAAAACCGGGATCAACACCCGCTTCGGCTGCGTTCGCCCGTAAAATCGAAGCACATAAACCGTGAACGGTATCAATGCGGGCGCTGTCCATATCCCCAATACGCCCCGCCCATATATCACGCTGCGAGGAATCAACTGCCTCTCGGTAGCGTTTTTCCAGCGCCAGACGCACACGATCACGCATCTCCTGGGCGGCTTTTTTGGTAAAGGTGATCGCCACCAAAGCATTCAGTGACCATGTAGGATTGGCATCCAGCAGTGCCAGATAACGCTCAACAAGTACATAGGTTTTGCCGGAACCTGCCCCGGCTACCACGATTAAATTCTGGCGATGTTCGTGTATCGCGATTTCTTGTGCGGCTGTCAGCAACGGTCTACCTCGGCTTCCGGGATCGGTTCATAATACTGATGCGGCAAAATTGATTGTATTCGCAGTAATGGGAACAAGCGCCTTTTTCCAGCTTATTGGGCTGTGTGGCAAAATCCCCCTGCCGTCCCTGCTGAATGTTGCGGCTGAGGTGCTCCCAACCCTTCTGGATAATGTCGTGATCTTCATCATTATCCAGCGAAATCATGCCGCTGGGCTTCTGGTTACGGAGATGCCAGAACAATCCCCCAGCTACCGCCTCCGGCGCATTCGGTTCTCTAAGATTTTCCAGAACAGTCTGCCCTGCCAGCAAATAGAGAATCATCTGGAAGTTACGTCCGCGTTCGATTTCCGTTGTCGGGATAGTGGTGCTGCCCGTTTTGTAGTCTATGACAATGACGCGATCACCTACCCTATCCATACGATCGATGTAGCCTGTAACTTTCAGCGTTCCTAAATCCCCTACCGTCAGTTCAAGCATATGCGCGTCATCCGGGCTGAAGGGTACTTCCTGTCGATAAGGATAACGCGCCACATCACCCGCTAATTTTGTCACTGGACTTTCTTCAGAGAAATCGAGCCGCACCAGCGCTTCCAGTTTACGCAGGAGGGTTACTTTTTCCTGCTCCCATAACGCTGAAGCCCGGAAGCCGATTTCGCGCGGCGCATTTTCCAAAACCTCAGCCGCCGATTGATGCAGCATATGAACGGCCTGCTCGACATAATCAGGCGAAATGGTTATGCCTAACTCTGCCAGCCCTCCGTAAGTCTTTTCGAGAATAGCATGGTTGAGCGTACCCAATTGAGCAGCATCCATACCTTCTTCCGGTTCACGAATCTTTTCCAGTTTCAGTAGGCGTTTGGCAAAGAAACGGAAGCCGCACATACCATAATCATTAAACTGGCTGGCGCTCCAAACACGACCTAAACCCAACGCTTCCGCGACCTGTTTTAGCAGTTCAGGCTGACTCAAACGCCCGGAGTAGCGATTAAACTGGCGGTTGGTCATCCGTCCCGATTCAATCTGACGCACCAGGCGGATATGCCGCCAGTGACGGTCATCTACGCTGATGAGCCAGTTATAGAGCGAGGCAACTTCCGTGTTCAAGCCGGATTGATCCATCCCATCTACCACGGCAAGCGCCGCCTCACCGCGTGAAGCAACTTCACGAACCGGCAGTACAGCACCCAATTTGATCTGGTCGCGTTCAATGATGGTGGCTGAATCGCTGTATAACTCACGCACCGCCCGCCACAAATGACTTTCGGGCCAGAAAGCGCCGTTTTGTACCGTTGGGCGAGAAAGCGTCAGTGTTTCCCGCGCCAGACCAATGAGTTCGTAAAACAGCCCCTCGTCCGCCGCGCGTTCGGCCTGCGTTTCCAGAGGGATTCCGGCCTGCGTCAACATACGCCGTTCGGTGTCAAGATAAAGTGGGTCTTCAGGAATTGGTGCAGGGAAAACGCCTTCGGAAAGACCGGGAATGAAGACATGGCGATGCGGCAAACCACGTGCGTCTGAAACGGTTGTCACCAGCACACGTCCGGATCGATTCGGACTGCGGTTGATGGCTGCGCTGCCCAGGGCGGTTTTCAAATCCCGTAGAAACATCCACCATTCCGGAGTTTCAACCTGCTTAAATCCCAATACTGCGAAAAGGTTCTGTGCGGCAAATAAACTGCGCAGCACCTTTTTCAATTCGCGCATGGCGATGAGATCGCGACTAACAATGTCCTCACTGTCAGTGGTCAAACGAATTTGCCGCAGCATATGGACGCTCATAACAGGCGCTGTGGCTTCGGGGTAAGTCAGTAACGATACCTGTTTTCGCTCATCCAAATCCTGCTCGACATCTGCTCCAATGACCACTTCCAGCCAGCGTACATAATCGCTGATGGCTGCATTTCGAGGCGGTGTAATGCCGTTGAAAAAAGCGGTGAGATGCCTGCGCAGATGAGATGCCTGCTCGACGGTCAATAATGGACGAGCTTTATCATCCTCGTCACTAGGACAGGCTGTGGCCGCCAGTTCAATCGCTTCTAACCACGCGCTGCGTCCACCCGTCACAAGCTGTGAAAAACTAATCCGCTCCAGTAGATCGACCTGGGTAGCGTCCAGCCCATCAATGGCGAAATAGGGGGAACGCAAAACATCCAGCAAATCGCGCCGTCGGAAATCCTGCTCGGATAAATCCAGCAGATTTAGCAGCGCAATCACAGCCGGGTTATGTTCCAGTTTTTCGCCATAATGCAGTGCCACTGGAACATCATACAGACGCGCTACACTTGCAATCATCTCGCCGTATCGTTCCCAGTCACGCACCGCAATCAATACCTCGTCGGGCTGACAATTGCCCGTCAGCAGCAGGCGTTTCACCCGCCGTAACACCGCACCCACTTCCTGACGGACATCGGGAGCTTCAATAAGAGCTAAACAGCCATCAGATGGACGCTGTTCTGCCCCAGCCACAAACCCCTTCTCACCAAAATAGTCCAAAGCAGGATGGCGCTTTCGACTATCTCTTGATTGCGATTCGTCGGTTGAATTGAGCATGGGAACAATTTGCAGCGGATGGCCTGTACGCTCAAACACCATTTGCAGCTTGAGTAACGCTTCATCAAAGCGCCTGCCTACTGTATTTTCACGTTCAGGCACAAGCGGCAGCGTAATCAGACTTTGCTGTACACGAGTGGAGAGCAGTGCCAGCAGTTGATATTGCAGGGGATTGAATTGGTCAAAACCATCAACCAGCAGCAGGGCAATTTCGCGCCCAATCTTCGGCTTACGTTCAACCTCATCCAGCGCCAGCCAACCTTCACCTTCCCGATCAACAAGCTGATTCTTTTGCAGCGTATTCTGATATTCGCTGTAGATCTGCGCCAAATCGCGGTCTTTAGCTCTACCAACGGCAGCGACTTCGGAAAAAACCTCCGGCTTGATGACATTTTGCTTCAGTTCATAGATGAAATCGGCAACGATACGCACGAATCCCGGTGTATCGGCAATTCCGCCATAGACAGGAAGCTGCCCTGTACTTTTCAAGTCTGTCAATATCTGGCGCAGCAGGCGCAAACGAGCCGTATCGTCTAATTGACGTTGAGGCTGCCCCGCCATATCCAGCAGGCGCGCATACAGCGTATAGAAGTTAAAAAAGTTGACGTTGAAATAAACCCGACTGCCCTGTTCAGCCAATCGCTGACGAAAAGCATCCTCTTGTCGGCTGGTCGGCAGCAGCACCCAGATAGGCGCAAAGGGTTGTTCCCTCACCGTTCTGACAAGCGTATCCAGCAGCCTCTCGGTTTTGCCTGCGCCAACCGGAGCCAATACGAGGTCAGTAGGCATATTTAGTTCTCATCCAACAGCAAGCGTCGAACGGCAACCGCCACCTGTGGGGTAATCCGATCCTTTTTGACCAGATAGTGTTTACCTAAATTTTCCACCAATGAATGGAGGAGGCTGATGGGAACCACCGGTTCCTTTTCAAAGACCTGCGCGTCTTGTGAAGTAAAAACAATAATACCAAATACAGGTACATCACCCAGCTTATGCTTTGCCAGATAATCGCGCACAGACTGAATATCGTCTACAGCTTCACGGGTGGGATTAGTCCGAAAAGGTGCCCATTCCCCTTTCGCGTTCTGTACCAGCCAATCTTTCGCTTCATTCCCAAAAGCGCCCGAATTGCCGAGGATGCGGAACACCAGCACACCGGGTGGCCCAACTAAAACTCCGTCAATATACCCCAGACCGGAACGGTTTATATTGCGAATAAAGGTATAGGAATTATCGAAATAACCGCTTTGCCCCAGCGCATCACCTGTCATAAGCGCGAGGTCGTTTTCTTTACGTCGGGTCAAAGCGCGTATAATCATGGCAATTCCGATGACCAGAATAATCACGCCTATCCAGAATAGAATATTGGCAACCAGATTGTAAAGCTCAAAAAGCGGATGGCTGGGCGGCAGGAGACGTATCGTCCCAATCGCCATGCTGACTACCGTTACAAACGCACCGATAGCCAGCACAACGAATCCCAGTTGAAGGAGTTGTCGTGAGCGGCGGTTCAGTGCGCGCAGTGGGGCTACGTTTTCCATCGCTGGACTCTCCGTTTTATTTTTGCGGCTTCGATATTTTAGCGCGACGCTGCGCGATGACCTCTTCCAGAATCTTCTGCAACTCATTGAAACGCGGCAGCGGTTTGTACATTAACTTGTCAGCATCGGCTTGCGTGACGACTTTCTTTTCTTCGTCGGGACTCAATCGATAAGCTGTACTCAGCACAATCGCGATATTCTTCAGGATCGGACTCTTTCGAAGCCGTTCCCCCACCATAGGGCCGCTGATATTACCAGGCAGGCGAATATCCAGCAGCGCCAGTTCAGGGAGTTCACCTTGAAAACGTCCGCTGTCGACATCGTCAATCCAGGCGACAGCCTCTTCGCCATCTACGAAAGCGACACCTTCAATCCCCCACATTTCGAACATTGCCAGCAGCACTTCGTAGATATCTGGCTCGTCTTCAACCACCATCCATGTAGACAAGGTTCACTCCTTAAAATGTCAGCATGAGAAATCGTAAGCGACTTCTACTATTATAACCGGGACATCCTCTCATGCCTAAAAGCAGAAGAGTTAATGCTCCGACACAATTAACTATCACCGCAGTATGGTTGGGGCGATATTTGTATCTTGTACAAATTCAGGTTGTGCCCATGCGAACTATTATACTGCAAATCGTTTTTAAGCTGACAGCAAAGACCAGGGATTTTAGGGCTATTTTGAGCAATTTTGTTACGGGGATTCATTAACGGGAATAAGGATTGACAGCGAAATCTTAACCACCGCTGTATACTAACATAGAAGCATCTACAGGATTCACCGACTTGCGGAGGGTGATTTGATCTGGCTAATAGTAGAAGACGAAGCAGACATTTTGAGCCTGATTGCGACGATGTGCCAGGTTTGGGGACATCAATCCATCACTTTCCCCAGTGGACAGAAAGTCTGGGATTGGCTTGACCTGATTGAAGCCGGAAAATATACGGGGGATTTACCCGACTTCGTACTGATGGATATTCGTATGCCCGGAAAATATGGGAACGAGGTCGCTAACCGGATGCGCACTATCCCTCAATTTAAACAAACACCCATCGCGTTGATGACGGCCTATTCACTCAGTTCGGAGGATCGCGAGAAAATGATGAAAGTCGATGGAGTTGATCAGATTATCAACAAACCACTGCCCGGATTCGAAGATTTGCGGCTTGCTATTAACCAGATAATTCAAGACAAACAAACCAGCAATCAGCGAGGATAAGCAGATATGCCGGATAATGCACAGGAAGTCAGCGGTGTCCTGAACCGGGTGAACAACCTGGGAACCGCGACAGAACGACTTTTCAGCCGGTTGTATAAAGGGCTGAGTCGCAAGTCGAACACGACTAAGCCAGAGCCGACTAAAAACAAATCCCAACAGGACGAGCAGTATAAGCGGAAACTCCAGCAGGCGATTAAGCGCCGGGACATGGAGATTGACCGCCTGAATGGTATCCTGGCCTCGATTGACGAAGGCATCGTGATGCAGGACTTACAGGGAAAAATCGTGCTGGTCAACTCGGCGGCGCGCAAACTGATCGGCAACCGTAAGGACTTCTGGGACAGCGAACTGGGCAGCCTGTTCAATGCCTATCGCGATGTGACCCAGGTCGAAAGTGAACTCGCACCGCTAGGCGAACCGACGCGCATCCAGATCAATAATATGATCGTGGGAGCGCAGGTGGCTGCCGTAGCAGACGGAGAAGGTCGCCGACTGGGGACGATGATCGTCCTGCGTGATGTGACCCGCGATGCGCTGGCTGAACGGCTGAAAGATCAGTTCACGACGGCGATTTCCCATGAACTGCGCACCCCGATGGCCGTTATCAAGGGAATGAGCGATGTGATTATGGGTCAACCAGCGGATAAAGCACCGCCACGTCGCCTGATGGAGACCCTGAGCCGCAATGTGGACATCCTTGACCGGATGATCGTCGAACTGCTCGATATTTCCGAGATGAGCGCGGACACATTCTCGATCCGGCATGACACGCTGAACTTGCAGGATATGATCTGGAACGTGGTGCGAGGGATGACCCCGGAAGTGAAACGGGGACATCTGGACGTGAAGGTGATGACTAAAGATGCGCATACCCTTCAGATTTCAGGCGACGACGAGCGGCTGCGCTGGGCGCTCGGTCATTTGCTACAGAACAGCGTCCGCTACACGGAAGCGGGTGGTCACATCATCATCACGGCTGGGCCGAGCGGCGATAACCAGGTCGCGATTCAGGTGATTGATAACGGCGTGGGTATTTCCAAGAAGGATTTACCACACGTTTTTGATCGATTCTACCGGGGCGAGCCGCGTACCCGAAGCGGTAAGCTGCTCGACCCACGCGGTCTAGGACAGGGCTTGTTCGTGGCGCGGACGGTAGCGGAAGCGCACGGTGGCTACCTGAGCGTCCACAGCGATGTGGGACAAGGGAGCATTTTCACGCTGGTGCTTCCGGTTCAGCAGGCGGCATAGGATACCCCTCCCCTTAGTCCCCTCCCCATTTCGCAAGCTCATGGAGAGGGGAAAATTCAGGTCGAGGTAACATGAACCCACTACAAAGTCCTGAATATGATCGACTGGTCAATGTTCTTGACCAATTGATTGACCAGGTTGGTGAAAACGAAGCACATCCTCTAGCCTCTCTGATGGAAATCATCAGCGTATTGATTGAGAAATACGAAGATGAGCATGTGCCCGAACTAGACGAACTTTGACACATTTATCCCCGATTCTGCCCTCCGCAATGCATGGGCGGCGAAGGCGGAAGTGTTTTTGCAGGGCGCTAAGGCAATTTCAAGTTCCACCCGTCACGGCAGCATGGTTTGAATTCGGTTTCGCGGCAGCGGCGAACAATTTTGCCGCTGCAATCTTCGCTGCAAAAAGAGATTCTAGAGGCTGGCTATCTGTTCCCAGTTTTTGCCGCCGTTCCGAGAGGGGGGATGGCAGCAAATCCCCGCTTGTTTTTGCCGCTGATGGCAAAATCATCTTATTGGTAGGACAACAATAGGTGGTAGATGTGCCGCCGAAGGCTAAAGCCACACGGCTACAAGGGAAGATGGTAAGCCCACTGAAGGGGCTAAAAAGTCACACGGGTTCATCTTCACCTGCCCACCATTTACTGTAATACTACCCATCTCATGTCCCACAAACCAAACAAGCTCATATGTTCTTATTATAACACAGAAATCAGGTGTGTAGGTTCGAGTTTTCTAACCGGGGTAGTGTTCAATACACAGTCTGCTTGAAACAGGTAAAAGCAAGGACACAGTGTTATATTTAGTGCTATATGAATCAAAGAGGCTAATATGAGTGACATCAAACTATTTCACATTGCAGGAAACCATGTCAACGAAATTGTAGGCCAAGCAGTAGCCGTTGAAAAATCACTCCAAAATCTAATGGAGCGTCATCTGGAAGCCTTCCTCGGTGTCCGATTTCTGGCCTCAGAGTATTCGACAGGCAAAACTCATGGCGGAAGAATTGATACTCTGGGGGTTGATGAAAATGGCTTCCCGGTCATTATTGAGTATAAACGTGCCTCAAACGAGAACGTCATTAATCAAGGTCTGTTTTACCTTAACTGGCTACTCGACCATCGGGGTGAATTTGAGTTGATGGTACTGAAAAAATATGGTCAAGAGGCAGCAAATGAAATCGAGTGGTCAAATCCACGCCTGCTATGCATCGCTGGCGACTTTACACGGTACGACGAACATGCAGTGCAAGAGATTAACCGGAATATTGAACTCATCCGATACAGGCGTTATGGCGACGAACTCTTGCTTCTCGAACTCATCAACACAGTCGCTCAACAGACAACTATCGAAGCCCAAACAAATGGTGGAACAAGCGTTAAAAATAAGGGTGGATACAAGACCGTATCTGAATACCTTGAACATGCACCATCCACTCTACAAGATCTATTCTTTGAACTTGAGGCTTTCATTACCGCTTTGGGCGATGATGTACAGAAAAATACGCTAAAGCTCTATTTTGCCTATAAACGCATCAAAAATTTTGCTTGTATCGAAGTTCATCCCCAAACTCACCAACTTTTAGTGTTTGTCAAATTGAATCCAGATGACACAGAACTTATCAATGGATTCACACGAGATGTCCGCACTATCGGTCATTTTGGGACTGGTGATTTGGAAATTCGAATTTCAACACGG
>JBGAGR010000092.1:0-25083 GCA_044226645.1 Aggregatilineales bacterium | reverse complement strand
CGAGAGAAGAGTAAATGTTGGTGACTAGAGCTGTGAGGGTACACCCGGATCCATCCCGAACCCGGCAGTTAAGCTCACAAGCGCGGATGGTACTGCCTGGGTAGCTGGGTGGGAGAGTACGCCGTTGCCAACGTCCTTTTTTCTCAACAAACGTCTGACCTTGGTTCCCTTCCTCCTCCTTCCTTCTCTTTTTTGATTCTCCCTAAAATACCCCGCTGGCTGATAATCTCAAAGCAAGTTACACTTACAGTCATGTTCAATAGAAATAAATCACAATCAACTCCTCCTGAATGGATGGTTGTTTACCTAACCAATGACTTGATGGATGCTCACATTGTTGCTGGTCGTCTTGAGGTAGAAGGTATCCGCGTATTTGTTCATCAACAGGCCGGTGCGCGTGCCTTTGGCATTACCATAGGTTCGCTTGGTGAAGTCACAGTGCTGGTCAACGCGGCGGATTATGATCGAGCAGTATTGATTTTGGAACCTTCCGAGTTAGATGCACTGCCCGAAAATACCGATGATATTATCTATTTGGCGGACGACGATGATGAATAATACCCTAACTGATGTACCCGGAATCCTCGTTGGACATCACACCCATGCAGAGGCTGTTACAGGCTGTACAGTTGTAATTTGCCCGGATGGAACGATAGGGGGTGTAGATCAGCGGGGCGGGGCACCCGGAACGCGGGAAACCGATTTACTGCGCCCGATGCATCTGGTTGAAACGGTTAACGCTGTGTTGTTGTCAGGCGGGAGTGCTTTTGGACTTGCCGCAGCCGATGGTGTAGTGCGCTACCTAGAACAGCATAATATAGGTTACAAAGCTGCTGGTGGGCAGTTTACTGTACCCATAGTTCCTGCGGCTATTCTGATGGATTTGGGTATTGGTAGATCCGATATTCGTCCCGATTCTGCTATGGGCTATGCTGCCTGTGAGTCTGCCAGCTCAGCACAAGTTCCTCAGGGAACGGTAGGGGCAGGTACAGGCTGTCGCATCGGGGCAATGATGGGGAACGAATTCGCCACAAAAGGGGGGATTGGTTCTGCCAGCATTGATTTAGGCGATGGATTGATAGTTGCCGCGCTCATCGCTGTTAATTCGGTGGGTGATATAGTAGATGAAACCGGACAGATTATGGCCGGGTTTCGCCAGCCGCCCGATGGTAACAATTTCGCCGGGATGGTGGGTGTCATGCGGACGATGGCTCGAATGGTTGATCCGCCTGCTTCAGCATCAACCGAAAATACAGTCATCGGTGTTGTAGCGACCAATGCGAAGTTAACTAAAGAATATGTTAACAAAGTCGCACAAATGGCTCAGGACGGCATCGCTCAGGCTGTACGACCCGCTCACACAATGTATGATGGCGATACGATTTTCGCTCTTGCTACGGGTCAAATACCCGCTAATGTTAATGCAATCGGTGCATATGCAGCCGAAATGGTCGCTCAGGCAATTCGTAATGCTGTACACTCTGCTACCTCGATAGCAGGTGTGCGAGCTTTAAATGATTAACGTAAATTAAAGATTGCATATCGGAGACTTAATAATTCTTTGATAGCATTTCGGCGAGGTCAATTATGAAAGCGAAACAAGACATGCCGAAAGTTCTGATAATTGAGGACGAACTTACCCTCGCCAATAACTTGGCAGACAAGCTGCGTGGCGAAGGCTATAGCGTTATTGCGTCGGTAGATGGCGAGGATGGGTTAGATAAGGTACGTGCGGAACATCCGGATTTGATTGTTCTGGATATTATGCTGCCGAAACTGGATGGCTTAAGTTTATGTCGTATGGTTCGGCGCGACCCCAACACCGCCCATATTCCCATCATCATGGTGACAGCGCGTGGAACAGAAGTTGATAAAATTGTCGGGCTGGAAAGTGGCGCTGATGACTATGTGGTTAAGCCTGTTGCCTTAGGCGAGTTTCTGGCCCGTGTACGCGCGGTGATGCGCCGTCCTAAGCCGACTGTGGTTCAGGATGAATTGACTTCAGAAGATATTGAAGTCAGCCTGACAGGCCGTCGCGTGTATAAACGGGAAGAAGAAGTCAAACTCAGCAACAAAGAGTTTGACCTGTTGGTTGAGTTGATGCGTAACAAAGGGGTTGTATTATCCCGTGACCTTATCCTGACAAAGGTCTGGGGCTACGACTACTTTGTGGACAAACGCACCGTTGATGTGCACATTCGCTGGCTGCGGGAAAAAATTGAGGATGACGCATCTAATCCGCGCCGGATTGTCACCGTTCGCGGTGTCGGCTATCGGTTCGAGGGGTAGGTATGGTTACTCAACAAGATCAGGATTGGGCTTATAAACAAGCTTTGCTGCTGACCTTATCGAACTGTGCTTATGAAGCGCTGATGGTTCTCAATGGTGATTTTGAGATTATCGCGATCAACAATGCCGCCGAAGATCTCTTTGAACGGCAGCGCCCTATAGGCGAAAGTCTCATCTCAGTAACCAATTCCCCTGAACTTGAAAGTATGGTGATGAGTGCGCTTTCTTATCAGGAAGAAGTTTTTGAAGAACAGGTTACTATCAATAAACACCAATATCGTGCTCGCGCCCAGGTGATTCGCCGTGATGGTAATTTGTTTATTGGCCTTGCGCTTCAGGACGTAAGCGAATTGGTACGGCTAAACCGCGCCCGTCGCGATATGGTTGCCAATATCTCGCATGAACTCCGTACGCCAATCGCCAATATTCGGCTCATTATTGACAGCCTGTTTCACGAAGACGAAAAACCAAAGCGCAAGCGTAGTATTTCATCGCTCCAGGCTATCGCTCGCGAAACCGACTCTCTGCTCTGGATTATGCAGGAAATGCTTGATCTTTCGATGATCGAATCCGGTCAGGCCATCGTGCGCATGATTGAAGTTCCGCTGATTGAAATCGTAGAGAACGCAATTGAGCGCATGGAAGAGCAGGCAGTTGCCAAAGAAATACACATCGTTCACCATGTACCCAAAAAGCAGATGGTACTTTGCGATTGGGATCAAATTCGGCGTGTACTCCTTAATCTTATCCACAACGCTATTAAGTGGTCACCACGCGGCACGACCATCACAGTTCAGACGACTTCCACAGATGATGAAGTTACGGTAGAGGTCGTTGATGAAGGGCCGGGTGTGCCTGATGAACAGGTAGACCGTATTTTTGAGCGTTTTTATCAGGTTGATTCATCACGTTCTGGCAATGAAGGAACGGGTTTAGGTCTGGCAATCTGCAAACACATTGTTGAAGCACATGGCGGACGTGTCTGGGCTGAAGGTAACAGTGTTGCCAAAGGCGGCAAATTCCTCTTTACACTGGCGCGTGGTGACGATTCCCAATTGGATTCTTAAAACTTACCCGCTGTATCTCAATATTGTGTGCAGATAGTGAGACCGGACAAAATTCAAACCCTTTGGTTAGAACATTCGTACCGAAAGGTAGCCCTTTTTTCCACCGTTTGTGCTATCCTCTTTTTGTCGATTGCTTGCCCTGCATCACCAAACCTTGTCGGACATGAATTGTCTGACAACGACGACATTTCCCCTCGCCAAATTGTCGGGGCGACAACATCCGACAACTTTGTCACCTTGAGCTTGACCAAATCACGAAATGCCAACGGCAACAAGGTCAAGCTGCCAAGCTCACAAATTATCCGGGTCGCTCTCCGCGCTGCGGGAAATGAGATAATTCCTCGGCTAATTGAGTGGCAAATTCTTGCAGCACTTCCGGCGGCGTGTGAAAACGCAGTGCAACCAGGTTATTTTCGCGCGGGACAAGTACTTTGGTTGGTGGCTGGAACTCATCCATCAGATACATCGTTAATCCTACCACCGCGCCTTGTTCATCGCGGATTGTCTCAAAACTGATATCTGGTTCGGAGAAACCACATCGTTCACTGGCTACGGCGCTGCCAAGACTGAGTTCCGTTAACCAGTCGATGCAATCCTGAAGTTCCCAGGTTAATGACCCGGCATCTTCAACCTGCCAGAACCATGCTCCGTAAACCATCCGTAGACTGATTCGCAGGAGTAACCAGTTGGCATCGTTAATCTTTTCTTCGGGCACATCAGGAAATTCATATCCAGCAACCGACATTTCCATGTGGAAGCGATCATTCGTTAATTTTGCGGTCATTGCGGCCTCCATGAGAATATTTCAGCAGGCTGGACAATTATAACCCAAGGATGGTATTTTCCATCTTAGCTTTTCCTGTTAGCCAGCTTCATGCTATTATAGCCAGTAAAGAACTAACGTGTCGGGAGTGGTATTATGCCGGCCAATGTAGATGGAATGGTACGCGAAGGTGTCAGCGCCTATCGTGCGAACCGCAAAGACGAGGCTCGCGCACTGCTTATGCGCGCAGTTGAAATCGACCAGTATAACGAACAGGCGTGGTTATGGCTGAGCGCCGTAGTCGAATCTGTTGATGAACAGCGCACCTGCCTCGAAAATGTGATAATGATTAACCCTGCCAACGAACGTGCCAAGCAGGGTTTACAGGTATTGAACCAGAAAGCGGGTACTGCGTCAGGGGCATCATCCGCTGCTCATAACGATGATGTGCTCGTCAGTACCAGTTTCACCTCACCACCACCTCCTGTTGCTAGTCCTCCCAAGCCAAAAGTTGAGGAAGAACTTCCCAGCAGCATCGAATGGGATGCGCCTGTCACAGCCAGCAGCAGCGCCAGCTCTACCCGCCCGGTCAATGAACCATCTGAAGCCGAGTACGATGACTGGGTTACTAATCTGAACCTCGGCGGTGCTTCCAGCGCGCCTGCCATGCTTCCCCCGGATGCAGAGAAATTTATGTCCATGTCTATGGATGATGATGAAGACGATGAAGTATTTGACATTAATGCCGCCCTCGGTCTCGCCGATGACGATGACGATCCCGATGATTTATTTGCGGCAGGGCCATTCAGCGCCCCGGCTACCCCCGTACCCGGTGGACAGAAACAGAAATCGGCTTCCAGAACACCGCTGCCACCTTCCAGAACCCCACTGCCAAAAGGCCGGTCACCAGCCGACGATTCCTTCCTTGATGAATTGGCGGAAGCACCAACTGAAGATGCTGATTTTGTTGAAGATTTTGACAACGAGGAGTTCGAAAAACTCGAAGCATCGGAGTTTTTCCGTTATATACCGAAGGAAATTAAGGCTACACGTCTACCTGGCACACGCGAAGGTATATCAATCATTGCAGTTGTCGGCCTGCTGGTCATGATTGCACTCAATCTTGGTGCTGTCGCCTTTATGGTGAGCCATCTCACGGGCAGCTAGGTGCGAGAACCTATGCTGGACAACTCCGGGAGCATTGTGATAGAATGCCCCCTATTCCAACCGAATATTAAGCAAAAACAGCATCTTTATTGCTGGAGGGAATAATGGCTAATCACCGTTCAGCACTCAAGCGCTTTCGCCAGAGTGAAAAACGACGTATCCACAACCGCATTTTCCGTACTCGCGCACGTACTTTCGTGAAGAAAGCCCGTGCCGCCATTGCCAGCGGCAGCGACCTGGATGCTGCCAAAGCAGCAACTCGCGCCGCAGTTCGTGATCTCGATATGGCTGCGAGCCGGGGCACTATTCATCCGAATAACGCCGCTCGCCGCAAAAGCCGCCTGATGAAGCAGCTTGCCGCGCTGGAAGCGCAATCGAAATAACAGGTCTTTGCTCCAGACACTCAAAGCCGGCTTACTAAGTCGGTTTTTTGTTTTACCCTCTGACGTAGCTCCGGTAGACATTTTCAGTCTCAACGTGGCATAATCTTTGAATGGTCAATTTATGCTGCCTACCCTTCGCCTGGATATAAACATGAAAACTCTGCTTGAATATTATGATAAAAACGTCGATTGGAGTGAGCTGGCAGACCGGGTGCAGTGGGTCATAGATCAGGCAATTGCTATCCAGCAAATTCCCGCGCCCACCTTTGACGAAAGTGAACGTGCTCACTATGTCAAGGATCAGTTTACGCAACTCGGACTGGAAGAAGTCACAATGGATGATTTCTTCAATGTCTACGGTTTACTAGCGGGTAAAAATCGCAAAACACCGGGAGTCCTTATTTCAGCCCATACCGATACCGTATTCGCGCGTGAAACCGATTTGCAGATTCGCCGGGAGAACAGTCTAATCTATGGTCCCGGATTGGGTGATAACAGCATCGCTGTAGCGGGTATGCTGGGACTTGCCAGTATCATTAAAGAGCAGCACATTACACCCGATTGTGACCTGTGGTTTGTAGCCAATACCCGTGAGGAAGGTCTGGGCGATTTGGGTGGCATGAAAGCAGCTTTGAATCAGCTTCAAACTCGAATATCGCGTGTCATCAATCTTGAAGGTATGGCGTTTGGACATGTATATCATGCTGGTATTGCTGTGCGCCGCTTGCACATTACCGCAAAAGCCGAGGGTGGGCACAGTTGGCTCAATTTTGGTCGGAGCAGTGCCATTCACGGTATTGTCCAACTGGGAGCAAAAATCACATCGCTCCGTCCTGCTGACCAACCACGCACCACCTTTAATATCGGTATCATTGAAGGTGGTCAGAGCATTAACACGATTGCAGCCGAGGCGGGTTTGTGGCTCGATATGCGTTCCGAAGACTCAAGGACGCTGGCACAATTTGAGCAGGTCGTACGAGAAATTGTGGACACGCTCAGGACAGCAGACCTCAGCTTTGATATCGAAGTCGTAGGGGATCGTCCGGCGGGTTCAATTCCCACAGAACACCCACTGGTGCAAGGAGCATTAACTGCACTTTCATTAGTTGGCGCTAAAGGCACTCTGGAAAATGGAAGCACCGATGCCAATGTCCCACTCGCCGCTGGATACCCGGCGGTCACAATCGGGATAACCCAGGGTGGAAACGCCCACAGACTGGATGAATATGTTGAAACCAAATTTGTGGCGGCTGGTTTGCGCCAGTTAGTTATGCTAACACTCGCCCTAAGCGGCTATCAAATGCCATAATCTTTTTATTCGGTCATGGATTATAATAACAATTGTGCAGTTTACGTTGTGAGGATGATTGTATATGTCTGCTATTGATGTTCTGGTCGCGGTACGTCGCGAAAATGCTGGCCGTTATCATAAAAACCTTTCGAGCTACCCCGATTTCCGTGTCCAGATTGTTTCGGATACCAGAGATGCACTCGACACCTTAGCAGACCGTGATAAGCACGTTGATGTTCTGGTTTTAGACAATGGTCTGGGATACATCTTCGAATTCATCAGTGAACTTCGCCACAGTTACCCGCGTCTGTTCATCGTCCTCGTCGATGAAGAAGCTGACTTTGGGATGCCGGGGCAGGCGGACGAAATCAGTACCGAACCCTTCGACAATAACGATCTGATTCGCCGTATCACCAAACTCATGTCAGACAGGCAGTTGGAAACGCTGCGTGCAGACAGCCTTCCTGCTGTGCGCCAGTTTGCGAAGGAACTGCGTAAGGCATCCGGCGAAATCGGTAAGCAGCAAGCGGCTGTCGGAGCCTGCAAAGACCTCGGTTACAGCTACATCGCTTTCTACCGCATCGAAGGCGGCGACACATCCAATATTGCGTTGAAAGCCCAGGACGGGCCGAATGCTATTCAGGCAGTCGCGCCTAAAGCGGCGGTTCCCGATGACTTAATGACCTGGGTTGCACAGAATGGTCAAAGTCGTATCGCCGGCCCTCAGGATACGCCTAGCCACCCACTGGTTACGAAAGGGCGACTGGGCGCAGTGGCCTGCATTCCAGTTACCATTAGCAGCTCACGTTACGGTGTGCTCGTCGCCTGCCGCGACCAGCCCGGTTCAATCAATCAGGAAAATGTACTGATGCTCGAACTCGTGGCCGCACAATTAGCCGCAGCAGTTTCAAAAGAGATCATTGGCTAACCCTAGTCGTTCATTTCAGACTATGACTGCTATTCCCTGCTGTGCAAATGCAGCGATTGCAGCAGTCAATCGAGGGAAGGCTTCCCTTAGAATTATTGCAGAAATTGCAGCAGTCCCCTGACTGCTAATTTCCGGGAGCCATTGGCAGTCATTGACATGCATTCCTCCGCGTGGAATGGTGGAAATGGCGGCGCAACGGTGAGGGGAACGTTTCCCTCAAAATGCTATGGCGGTGATTGACAGTCATAGGATAGTTCCTAGTGCCTAGTTCCAAGTTAAGCTGACAGCTACCATCCCATTTGGCAGGATAGCAGGATAGTGGGTATGCTCATCCCAGACTGCGAAGATCGCAGAAACAGGGGGAGGGGGTGTGCTGCAATGCTACGGGGAAAGTGTGCAATGTTCGCCCTTTCGACGGGAAGAATTTGCTGCAATCTTTGCCCTTTGACACTGTATCACCTTTCCAAAAATCTGCTTCCAACTTGCACCCACCGTTTCAGGCGGGGCAACCAAACAGGCGGCTTGACACCATTGACTGGTGGATGAGTGAAAATGGCTGCCGAAAACGGCGGCTGCCGGGGGGTGTGACGGCTGCCATGGCTGCCGTTTCCGAAGATTGCGATGACCAGTGTTTTGTCTAAATTAATGCGCCTTATGTCGTTTATCTCCACCATCTAGGGTGGTGCTACCCTACAGGCAGTTTTACGATACAACAGAACAAGTTGGATAGGGGATTTGAGAGAACCATAAGAGGGCAAGACATGTCTTGCCCCTACGAAAACGTAACCCGAATTATTCGTTTTTCGTAGTACCACTTACTTTGCAACCACTACCACTACCAGAAGCGATAACACGCTCCAATCAGCCCAAACTAACTCCTCAAAGGGCACGTAAGGCCGCGACAAAACGATCAACTTCTTCATGCGTGTTATAGTGAGCCAGTCCAACACGCACCATGCCATGCTCACTACGTCCCAAGCGCTGCATGATTTCTACGGCATAGTAATTACCGTCCCAGACATAGATGTTCTGTTTTGCCAGATATTCGGCTACTGCCTGGGGCGTATGCCCATCTTTGACTAAGGCAATGGTTGGAACCCGTTCGTCATAGCGTTTGGGATCGGTGATTCCGGCAATCTGCACGCCCGGAATAGCCTTAACACCCTCGATGAGATACCCGACCAACTCCCGTTCATAGGCACTAGCAGCGGCCATTGCCGTCTTCAAATCGAGCCGCCGCCCGGAAAAACCGGGAAATTGTGCGGTGTAGTCTCCACCATAGTTTTGCCCGATACTGGCAATATAATCGACTGCTGCACCCACCGCCGCGATGGTTTCAAAGCTGGGTGTGCCAGTCTCCCAGCGATAGGGCGGCTTATCCTTGGAAGGGCGCACTTTGTAGACGGGCAGTTCAGCCAGCAGATCGTGTTTTCCCCACAAAATACCGATATGGGGGCCAAAGAATTTATAGGCCGAACAGAGCAGAAAATCACATCCAATGGCCTGCACATCTAGTGGAATATGCGGGGCGCTCTGTACAGCATCTACTACATACAATGCTCCAGCGGCATGAGCCATCTGGGCAATCTGAGCAACAGGATTGATGGTTCCCACAGCGTTTGAAGCATGGACGGTGGCTACGACTTTCGTGCGGTCTGTAAGCGCCGCCTCCAATGTATCCATATCCAACGTACAATCTTCGGTATGAATATCCACCCAGCGGACGACAAGGCCATAATCTTCAGCAATACGCAGCCAGGGGGCGACGTTGGCATCATGATCCATACGGGTCAATACGATTTCATCACCGGGTTTCAGCGTCTTCGCCAGAGCGCGACTCAGGCTGAAATTCAGCGTGGTCATATTGGGGCCAAAAACAATTTCGGATATTCTCGGCGCATTCAGAAAATCAGCCATCCGTTCACGGACACCCGTTACCATCGCATCGGTACGCTGGCTGGTGGCAAACGCGCCGCCGGAATTCGCATTCATGTTGGAATAGTAATCGGTCACAGCATCAATGACGCGCCGTGGAACCTGTGTCCCAGCAGGGTTATCGAAAAATATGACACCCTCTTTAATTGGAAATTGCGAACGGATTGCATTTAAGTCAAGCATCTTTTTTCCCCATGCTATATTGTGTTGTGGCACACAGCGAATCCCTAAAACGGCTTAACGTTAGCAGTAGTTTAAAACCCTCACGAAGGCCACCTAAGTCCAACCTTAGAAGTAGGACAAATGTCCTGCCTTCGCGAGAGGGGTTAGTTTGCGGTATACTGCCAGATAGGGTTATTATGGCATCATTACGCTATTATTTCATGAAAGTGTGTGAGATAAGCTGTGCAACAAGATTTTCAGAGTCTTCTGCTTCAAAACCGTTTATTAACTGAAGAAGTCAAACGCCGGATTGACCAACTTGCGGCGATTAACACTGTCGCGGCGACGGTCAGCCAATCGCTTGATCTGGACAAGACCCTCAAAACAGCCCTGCGAGCAGTGCTAGATGTGGTTAGCGCGGAGGCTGGCGGTATTAGCCTGATTGATGAATCAACCAATGAAGTTGTGCTGCGCGCTCAACAGGGCTGGCCCCATGATTTTACCAGTTCTCCGATGCGGGTTCCGGCGGGTCAGGGTATGTCCGGTCAGGTCATCGCTCAAAATGAGGTCATCGTCGACAATGACATGGACGGGACAGAGCAGTTAGCCGTACCCCGTTTTCATGATGAGAAGTTCCGCTCAATTGCAATGGCCCCCATGCACGCACGCGGCAAAATCATCGGCATTCTGAGCATTATGAGCAATCAGCCAGACAGCTTTAAAGATGAAATTGTCAATGTACTCAGAGCTATCGCGGACACTGTTGGGGTCGCTATCGACAATGCGCGTCTTTACGAGACGACAGCCGAACATGAAACCCGATTGAACGCTATTTTTCAATCGACTGCCGACGGCATGATTATGACCGATAAAAGTGGACGCATCATTCTGATTAACCATGCTGCGGAAACTATTTTTGATGTCGATGCTCAAAAGTTGGTCAGTACGCCCTTGCGTGAAGCACCCATTCACCCGGATGTTCGTGAAGCACTGCTTTATGCCCTTTCTTCCCAAACCGGCGAAAACAAGTCTTTCCAGACCACACTCGAAAGCGGACGAATGCTGTCCTGCGTAGTCGCGCCAATTTACATCGAAAGTCAGGTTGACCAAAACCAGCAAAAAGATGGTTGGGCGATTGTTGTGCAGGACATCAGCCATCTGCGTGAAGCTGAAATCCAACGCACTGAATTTATCCGGGCTGCTGCACATGATATGAAAAACCCGCTCGGAGTGGCGCTGAGTTCGCTCAATATGCTGGAAGATTATTTCGGGCAGGGGGATGCGACTGCGCTGGAAATTATCCGGATTGCGACGAACGGTATCTACCGTTTACAAGACTTAATCAATGATCTCCTCAATCTTGAGCAAATCGAGAGCGGTTACGGCGTGAGCATGACCGACTTCGACATTGGGGAACTGATTCGTGAAGCTACTGATGAAATGAAGCTTCTCCTGGATGAAAAGAAGCTCGAATGTGTTATTGATGTTCAGGGTAAAATTCCGCTGCTGCAAGCTGATCGACGCTGGGTCAAACGCGCCCTCATCAACTATCTGGATAACGCCGCCAAATACACTGAATCTGGCGACAAAATCACCGTGAAAGCATTCGTGAATGACAAGCTGCTGCATATTGAAGTCGTAGACAATGGCCCCGGTATCCCCGTAGAAGCACAGAAGCGGTTATTTGAACGTTTTTACCGGGCATCAGATGACACCATTAAGGGAACAGGTCTAGGATTGGCTATTGTCAAATCAGTCGCCGAAAAGCATGGTGGTGGGGTTTATGTACGGAGCCAGAAAGGACAGGGCAGCACATTTGGCATGACCCTATCCCTGAGAAAAGTTCTTATCCCTGGCTGATGGCTTCCCTGACTTCAGCCGCAAGCTCACCAAACACGGGACTATAGGTGTCTTCGACATGCCGAGGGCGAGCTAATGGAACGGCAATATCTGCCCTTATCTGACCGGGGCGTGGACTCATCACCAGAATGCGATCCGCCAAGAGAATGGCTTCATGAATGTTGTGTGTGACCATCATCACCGTTTGATGGTCAGTTCCCCAGACACCCATCAAATCCAGACTGATTTGCTCCCGTGTAAGGGCATCTAACGCGCCAAAAGGTTCATCCAGCAGCAAAACATCCGGCCTCTGGATGAGAACGCGCCCTAATGCCACGCGCTGCGCCATCCCGCCAGAAAGCTCACCAGGATAAGCATCAGCAAAATCCAAACCCAGCCCCAGGCGTGGCAGCAATTCCAATGCAGCATCTCGACGCTCTTTAGGCGCAAATCCTTTAAGCTCTAACGGGAGTGCAATATTTTCCAGCACAGTGCGCCAGGGCATCAAATTCGAATCCTGGAACATCAGACCGACCCGGCGTGACGGCTGGATAATCGGTTCGCCGTCCAGGAAAGCCTGTCCATGTGCCGCGTGTTGCAATCCGGCTAGAATTCGAATCAGCGTACTTTTGCCACACCCACTTGGCCCAATCAGGCATATAAATGCGCCGTGTTCAACCGTGAATGTCACAGGCCCCAAAGCCGGGAGGATTCCTCCCCCCGGTGCATTGTAAACTGCTGTTAAATCACGAACCGCTAATCGAGCCATCCCAAGCCCTATCCCGATGCTGAAGGCAGGTAATCGTTGGTAAAGGCCTTCTCCAGATCAACCGGTGTGGAAATAAATCCCATATCCGTTAGAGTCTTGGCCGTAATCTCCCACGATGAGAGGTCACTATATCCCAGAACATCGGCATCCCAAAGATCAATTGTGTTCAGCAAGACATGGAACTGCACCAGCATATCCGCATCAAATTGAGTTGAAAGCGAATCCAGCAGCGCTGTGCGACTTGCGGCGATAGCCTCTCGGCTGGGATCGGTTTTGAGGAATTCAATCTGAGCGGTTGATGCTGCTTCCAACGCGGCTTTAAAGGCATCACTCATTGGCAGATTTTCTACATATTTGGTGCTGAGGAGGTAGGTTTCTGCCGGATTATTAATTGAATCGCGCAGGGCATTGTCGAAAGCCGTTACCATTGCCTGAACCAATTCCGGCTTTTCGGCAATCGTCTGTTCGTTGGTCGCGATACCGTTGGATACCAGATCGGCAGCGCTCGAAACAGGGAACACCTTGACGCTCTTGATGCCATTGCAATTGCCAGCATCCGCTCGCTGTTGGATTTGAAGCGGCTCGTTGTTGATATAAACCACAGCTGCCTCTACACCCCCAACGCAGAACACATCCGGCGCATTGAAGCCAATAGCCTCCAGTTGAATATCATTTTCGGTCATGCCGTTGGCAGCCAGCAATGCGGTGAGGCCGTTATAACTTGCGCCGAAACGTCCGGGTATGCCCACTTTGTGCCCAGCCAAATCCTTAACCGACTCAATACCGCTGGTATCGGAGACAACAATACCAATTGGGTACTGTTGAAACCATTCATAGACGTATACGACGGGACGGCCATTGGCGCGAGCCTTAATAACCTCTTCACCGCTAATCGAGCCAAATTGGCGTTCATTAGCGGCAATCAAATCTACGCCTACTGGTTCATCACCATATTCCAGGGTGACATTTACGCCCCCATCAGAGAAATAGCCTTTTTCAATCGCGATATAGAATGGCGCGAATTGGATATTGGGGACGAATGTCAAAAACAATGTCTCATCGACTGGTGCAGCATTTTGTGCTCCTGCCACAGGAATAATCGCCAGCGTGAGTAATACAAAAGCCACGATTACAGTTACTTTTCTGCGAATCATACTTAAAGCTCCTTAAGCTTGATAGAAACTACAAAACCTAATCCCGGCGTGAACGGGTTTGCCAATAGAGAAAACGGCGCTCTAATAAGGAAACCGAGCTGTATAACAAACGGGCAATGATCGTCAGCGTCAATACGGCAACAATGACCAAAGGCGTGTCATACTGACTGCGTGCCAGATTAACCAGAAATCCCAGTCCGGCATTCGCGCTGACAAATTCGCCCACTACCGCTCCTATGACGGCCAATGCCGCACTGATCTTCAAACCGCTCATGAGAATAGGCATGGCAGCCGGGACTTCTAGTTTAGTGAAGGTTTGCCAACGGGATGCCTGCATTGAGCGCATCAAATCCCGCAGGGCAGGCGATACATTACGAATACCTACAATCACATTCATGAGCATGGGGAAAAAGACAATCAAGGCACTGGTTACAACTTTGCTGGTCGGGCCGCTGCCAAACCACAACACCAGTAAAGGGGCATAGGCAACCACGGGCACCGATTGGAAACCGACCACCACTGGTGAAAGCAAATCCTCTAACAGAGAACTTTTGGCGATCAAATACCCCAGCGTAACGGCAAAGCTTAATCCCACACTTAGCCCCAACAAGACGGAAATCATGGTCGCCTGAATGTGCAGCCACAAGGTTCCATCCGTTAAAACGGTTATCGCTTTGTCCAGAACAGACTGCGGTGACGGGATGATGAAGGGCGGATACACCTTCAACAAGACAATGATTTGCCAAATCGCTATTACGAGAATAAGCGTCAGAAATGGGGCAATCCGCCGTATGGCTGAACTACGCCAACCAGAGCGATTTCGAATGGTTATAAACTCTATGTCCAGTGGTTTCTGAAGCGCGCTTTCCTGCATGGAAATAAAAACCCCGCTGTCTTACATTCAGATCAACGGGGCGAAACTTCTCAGCTACAGGAAACTCAAACAGGTGCAGCAAAACGGCTACACATGATTGAGCATTCGGCTTTACCGCTATAGCTAAGCAATACAAACAGCGCAGAACAAACTGCGTATGTTCGCTTATACCTTCTTTCATCCAGACTATCACTGTCGGCTCTGGCATTGAACCAGATCCACCGTTATGGCATCTGCCATAATGCACCAATTCCAGTAGGGGTTAGGGAGGACATCATGAGAATTGGCGGCTCGGGTCGCGGGCTTGGCACATCACTGCGCTCTACCGCCGGTAGGGGATTTCACCCTGCCCCGAAGGTCTGCTTATTCGATTTGTTGTGAGTATAGCAGAAGCTGCGTAAGAATTGCAAAAGAAGTGGCCCCATTAGGTGTATTTCAGGTTAGCAGCGTGTACGTGATGCAAAAGTTCAGTGGGGGTTCACTACACGGTGGATTTGCAACTGCTGCTATTCTAAACGCTGCGCAGAAAACCAATTATCGACTTGAGTCCGGGTGGGGGCGGACGAACTGCCAAAACCTAAAGTAGATTGACCGCCGCAGAAATTTCCCCAGCGGAGGCAGTCTGTAACGCTGTTCCCCGCGAGATGAGCTGCCAGGAATCCAGCGTTGAAAACATCACCTGCTCCTGTTGTGTCTATGGGTGTAACGTTGGTGGCTGAATCGTGGTACGTTATGCCACCACAGTGAGCAGTTGCTCCCTGTGCGCCATTTTTTACCACAACACAGGGAATGATGCCGCTCAGGATTTCAAGCGCTTCTGACAGATTATCAGTACGGGTTAACTGTTGGATCTCGCTGGCGTTCGGCATGAAAAAATCCAGACGTGACAGAATATCGCGCACGAGTGGATGGTCAAGTGTTTCCTCACGGTGCTGACAATCCATTGAAATCTGTGTGCCGCGTCTATGGTGAAAATCGAGCAGGGCAGGTAAATCCTCGTGGATGGTCAAGCCGGAAAAGTGAATGAGTTTGCAGTGAACATCGTCGGGGATACTGCGCAGCAAGTCGATTTCCGGCGGCGGCGGGTCGATATAGGAGACAAAGGCGCGATCATTTGGATAGGACAGGGCTACGGTAACACGGCGCAGCGGCTTATCCAGGTGCATGACCAGACTAGTTTCCAGATGTTCCGATTCAATATGGCGCTTTACCAATTCGCTGAAGAAATCATTGCCAAGTGCTCCCGCCCAACCGACATTGACACCAAGCCGCCTTAAGGCGATGGCCGTATTGAGCGCACCACCTCCGGGCACCAGCGAGAAACCCTGACTGTATAGTTCGGTTCCCAGTTTGGGGAAATCGGCTAACCCGGTGAAGATGATGTCACAGAAATAATGACCGGGCACGACAATATCGAAGGCAGGCATCTAGTTCCAATCCCCTACCAAAGCGTGATGTGCCTCGATAAATTCATTTACCAATTTGAGCGCCAATGGATACGAGCCGATTAGCGGATGGGTGGCAAGGGCTTCAACCGCCAGTTCGCGGGAATGCTGTCGAATAGCCTGTGAGGCGAGGCGTTCATAGCGCTTGATGGTGCGAATCAACAGGTAATCGCCTTCGGGAATTTCGCCAATCGGGATTGGATGGATGCCGTCACCATCGACATTGCAGCTCACTTCGACCACATCATCATCCTGCAAACCAGTGATTGAGCCGTTGTTGGGGACATTTAACCCGGTAAACTGCGGTGTGTTGGTGGCGATGGCTTCGACACAGCCTAAAGCAACCCCGGCATAGCCTTCATCGTCATCGCCAATCGTTTCCATTTTGGGGCGCGGTTGATCGTGACGGGCGTGTGCCATGTAACTGGCGCTGCGTTCTCCCATGATTTCGTGATAAGTCGCTAACGCTGCTTCAGGATTGGCGTTGGGGTCAATTTCCCGCAGCCGTTCCAACATATGATGGGTCAGGCGTACCACCTGTTCACCGCGCGTTTCTGATTTTTCCAGAAGTGTTTTGAGGCTCTCATCACGATGGTAAAAGTAATGGAGATACTCATTGAGGAACATGCCGTGAATCTGGCGGACAATGGGGTGAAAAATCGCCATATGGGTGGATTGGATGAACTTTTCGTCCGAGAGAAGGGCAGGTAGAACTTCTTCACCGCCGCTGCCATCGGGTTCGGGGTCGATGCGTACACTGCGTGTCCATGACAGGTGATTGAGGCCAAAGACTTCATGATGCACCCGTGCTAAGGGAATGCCGAGGAAACGGCTGGCGGCATGTTGAGCACCATTCGCGCTGTCACAAATGCCAACGATTCGTTCAATTCCTGCGTCATGGAGTCCCTGCGCGACCAGTCCAGCGGGGTTGGTGAAGTTGTAAATCCATGCTTTGGGAGCGAGTTCCGCCGCAAGCCGGCAGTAATCGAGAATGGCGGGTAAGCTGCGCATCGCCATAGCAAAACCACCTGCACCAGTGGTTTCCTGCCCCAGAACGCCATATTTGAAGGCAATGTGTTCATCAATCACTCGGCCTTCTTCAAAACCGGGGCGAATGGTGGTGATGATATGATCGGCATTGCGAATGGCTTCACGCGCATCGGTAGTCAGGATTACCTTAAACGGGGCTTTGTGCTGTTCGAGTGCTGCTTGGCAAAGTCCGCCAATAAGGTCGAGTTTTTCCTTGTTAATATCCATCAGCCAGAGTTCTTGCAGACCAAGCCGTTTTGCGCGGCGAACAAGCGATGGAATGAGACGAGGTGTGCGTACACCTGCTCCACCAATCACCGTTAGTTTCATTTCGAAATGCTCCTTTGGGTTCCATCCATGCCGTATAACTATAGCGGTAAATGAAATAGATGGTTATATCCAGATGTGCTTTGCTTTTTTATTACGGGTGAGCTAACTTCAAGAAGGTGAAGCTACTATCGAAGGGGAGTTTTATGAAATATCTAGTACGGATGATCGCGTTTGTCGTGGTAGCAGCCCTGATGGTACCCGTCATGGCGCAGGATGCTACATCAATTACTACGGCGTTCACTGAAAGCCAGCCGAATACCCTTGACCCGGCGGCGGCGACCAGTGTGGATGATTTCCTGATCGCGCGGAATGTGTGTGAAGGTCTGATCGCTTATGACCCGACTACGCTGCAACCCGTTGCGGCATTAGCAACAAGCTGGACGATTTCGGATGATGGTTTGGTTTATACTTTCACACTGCGTGACGGCGTAACTTTCAGCGACGGCAGTACATTCGATGCAGACGACGTGAAATACTCATTTGATCGTCTGGCGAATCCGACTACGGGAACATCGTATACAGCAGGTCTGGCTCTGGGCAGTGTGGCAGGGTGGGCAGATGCACGTCCAGCGGCTGTAAAGGTTGGCGACGGTACACCTACACCCAGCCCTGTACCGCCAGCGGAAGGTCTGAGCGGTGTGGAAGTCGTTGACCCGATGACGGTGAAGATCACCCTGAGTTCGCCTCTGTCTTCGTTCCTGACGACTCTGAGCCTGCCGGGTGCGGCGATTCTCGCACAGGATTCGGGCAGCGATATGACCAACGGCCCGGTTTGCACTGGCCCGTATAAAGTTTCCGAATGGGTACAGCAGGATCATGTAACCCTGACAGCGAATGACAGCTATTGGGGCGGCGCGCCAGCAGTCAAGCAGGTGACGATCCGAGTTATCCCGGAAGCGTCCAGTCAGGTCGTTGAATTCGAAGCGGGTAATCTGGACATCGCGGTTGCACCGGAAGCCGATCTGCCGCGTATTCGAGGTGATGCAAAGCTTTCAACAGAACTGGTCAGCATTCCGACACTCTCGCTGTTCAACCTGCGTATCAACCTGAAAGACCCGATGATGGGTGATGTCCGTGTCCGCAAGGCGCTGGCAATCGCGATTGACCGCCAGACGATAGTCGATACTATCCTTCAGGGGCAGGGCGCTCCGGCTTACGGTTTGTATCCGCCGGGACTGACCACCTATGATGCCAGTTTCAACCCATTCCCGTATGACCCCGCCGCTGCCAAGCAACTGCTGGCTGATGCTGGTTATCCTGATGGTATTGAACTGACGGTTCGTACAGGGCAGGTGGAAACTGAAAATCGTGTCCTGAATGCGATTGCTGCGACGGTTGCCGAAGCGGGTATCACGCTCAATGTCAATTCGACGGAAGCATCGGTTTATACCAGTGATCGTAATGCCTGCACCATGCAGATGGGGTCGATTGGCTGGTCGATGGATTATCCCGACCCGGAAAATATGGTCGTGTTGGTTTCGGCTTCCGGTGCATCGCGCAAGGCCTGCGGCTATGGTGAAATCGAAGCATCACCGCAGGTGGCTGATCTGACTGCGCAGGGAAAAGCCGCTCCGTTGGGCGCTGACCGTGACGCGATTTTCAAGCAGATCGAGCAGATTTCGATTGCTGACAATGTGATGATTATCCCGATTTACTACGGGGTCACGACACGTCTGGTAAATCCGCGTCTGGGCGGAATGCCGATTGACAACAATGGCACCCAACGCTATGCCTTAATCAAACTCGGTTCGTAAATCTGTAAGACCATTGACGTTTATCCGAATTTATATCGGGTAAAATAAATTCCAAAAGGGGCACAACACCTGTGCCCCTGCCAATCTAAACTGAAAAAGTTAGCGTATGCTCCGTTACTTTGCCAGCCGCGTTTTACAATTTATTCCAACCATTTTAGGTATCTATATCCTGACATTCTTTATGATGCGGGTTTTGCCGGGTGATCCCGCACAGTATTTGCAGGGCGATCATGGCACGCAGGAGAGTCTGGATAATCTACGCCGCACACTGCGTCTGGATGAGCCGCTCATCAACCAGTTAGAGGCGTTTCTGGGCAGTGCTGCACAGGGCAATTTAGGTGAGAGCTTCATTACGCATCAGCCCGTGACGGTGATGATTCAGGATGCCTTTGAACCGACGGCTGTGCTTGCTCTGAGCGCGATGGTGATAGCGGTGGTGGTGGGGGTTCCATTAGGGGTTGTATCCGCAGTGCGGAAAAATTCAATCTGGGATAACCTGTCACGGCTGATTTCGCTAGCTGGCGTATCGATTCCGGTTTTCTGGCTAGGGCTGCAATTACAAATTATTTTTGGCCTGCAAATACCCATCTTGCCGATCAGCGGTGTAGGTTACGATGCGCATCTGATTTTACCTGCGATAAGTGCCAGCCTGGGAATGCTGGCATTGCTCACGCGCATGACACGATCCAGCCTGCTGGATGTGCTGAATCAGGATTACATCCGTACTGCCAGCGGAAAAGGCATGACGCAAAATCGGATTATTCAACGTCATGCGCTGCCAAATGCACTGCTGCCCGTCGTGACGGTCTGGGGAACCGGGTTGGCGGGACTACTTAGCGGGACGATTCTGGTAGAAGTGATATTTAGCTGGCCGGGGATGGGACGCTTGCTGGTGCAGTCGATCAGCACTCGTGATTATCCGACTGTGCAGGGGTTGGTGATTACCTTCGCGCTGATTTATGCGGGGCTGAATTTGCTGGTCGATTTGTTATACCCCCTGATTGATCCGAGGATTCGTTACGTCAATGGCTGATACGACACCCAATACTGAAGCTACTGGAAAGCCAACCATACTTTTGCATGAGCAGGTGGAGTCCAATCGTTTTGAGGGCATTCGACGGCTACTGGCTAATCCGGCAGCGATTGCAGGGTTGATTCTGGTGATTATTGCGATTGGATGCGCTTTGTTCGCGCCCTGGATTGCGCCCTATAATCCGATTAAGGGCGATTTGAAAAATCTATATGTCAAGCCGCCATCAGCAGAGCATATCTTTGGCACGGATGACATCGGGCGGGATATTTTCACGCGCGTGATTTACGGGGCGCAGATTTCGATCAAGATCGCGCTGCTGGCACAGGCAGGTGGGCTGGCAATCGGGCTGGTTCTAGGACTCGTCACGGGCTATTTTGGCGGTTGGGTCGATGTGATTATTATGCGTGTGGTCGATATTGTGATGGCATTTCCGCTGCTGATAGTGGCGATTGCGTTGGTCGGGGCACTGGGGCCGAGCGAGTTCAACCTGATTATCGCGCTGGCGCTGGTTTCATGGCCTGTGGTGACACGATTGGTGCGGAGTCAGGTTTTGGCGACCAAAGAAACTGAATATGTCATGGCGGCGCGTGGTATAGGTGCGAATGCGTGGCGGATTATGTTCCGGCATATCCTGCCAAATATTCTGACCCCGCTGGTGATTTATACGACACTTGGAATTGGGAGCGTGATTCTGGCGGAAGCATCGCTCAGTTTTCTCGGCCTGGGAAGTGCTCAACAGGCCACACCCAGTTGGGGAAAAATGCTGACTGAAAGTCGCGCTTTCATACGATCCGCGTGGTGGATGCCGTTTTATCCGGGACTGGCGATTTTTCTGACGGTACTTGGATTCAATCTGCTGGGCGATGGTTTACGGGATGCGCTGGACGTGCGTTTACGTTAAGGGCGACAAGGAGACAATGCAATGAACGTACTGGCTATTGGCGCTCATGGCGACGATATTGAAGCGTTTTGTGCGGGGACGCTGGCGAAACATGCCCGAAATGGCAATAAAGTGACCATTTGCGTGGTCACGGACGGGAGCGGAAGGCCGAAGGGCGACCCGGCAGAAATCGTGAAGATTCGCAAGGCAGAATCGCGAGCGGCAGCAGATGTGATCGGCGCGGAATTTATCTCGCTGGCTGTGCCGGATGGATTCCTGACGGCAAACCACGAGACACGGCATTTGTTTGTCGAGGCTATCCGTGCCAGTGAGCCGGATTATATCATTACGCATCCGCCGCAGGATTATCATCCCGATCATGTGGCGACCAGCCATCTGGTGATGGAAGCGGCGCAGGTTTCGCGCACGACGAATTATGCTTCAAAATATCCTCCAGTGCGGAAAATCGTCCCGGTAGCGTTTATGGCTTCGGAACTCGGTATCGAGTTTACGCCGGAAGATTATGTGGACATCAGCGATGTGTGGGATGATAAGGTAAAAATGCTGCTTCAGCATCGCAGCCAGCATATGCCGGGGCCAACGTATGACCCGAATTACCAGCTTCCAGAGGATATTGAATCGCTCGGCATTGTACGGTCGGCGCGGATTATGAGCGAGTTTTATGGAATGGCGTGCGGTGTTCATTATGGCGAAGCATTCCGCTGGTGGCGTGCTGCGAACCGGATTGTTCCGCGACGGTTGCTGCCGTAAAGTGGAAGTGGTGGACGATTCTAGTCCACTTGCCTCACTCGAACACGATCGTTAGAAATTTCGAAGTTCTGCGGGAAGGCTTGAAAACGAGTTATTAATTTCTTCGTGAATCGTTTTTCATAATGCTTGTTGAGTTGGCGCAACATTACTCCAATTTGTCCGAGATGTACCCAGCCATTGTTCTCTTGTGGTGCTTTTTGATAGGCTTCCAACAGCATTTCAAGTGGGGGTGTAAGTTTAGGTTCGACATTAGCCTTGGTTTTAGTTTTGGTCTTCGGTTTGGTTTCGACCTTAGCCTTGGGAGCAGCTTTCGCCTTGGTTTTTGTTGCGACAGTAGGCTTGGGAGTAGGAGGCGGTGAGAATTTTAGAGAGGCTTCATTTTGCGTTTTGAGAATAGCTTCCATATCAAAGAACAAGGTGCAAGCATCTCGTAATTTAGTGGAAGTATTACTTTCACTCCCAATGCCGATGACCTGCGCACCGAATTCTCGTATTTGCTCACAAACTGCTGTGAAGTCACCATCGTTTGAGACAAGAAAGTAAATATCCGCCTCATGGGTTACAAGCATTAAGGCTACGTCCATTGCCAGCCTGAGATCCGTGGCATTTTTCCCGCCTCTGTTTTGCTGTACGCAGTTAACGCCCATTTCGGTTAGTATCGGATAATACGGAGATAGTGGGGGCTGGTTCCAGTCACCATAGGCATTTATTGTTTTGAGTCTGCCCTGGACTTCACAGAACTGAATAATGTTTTTAAGGTATTTAAGCTTAATGTTATCGCTATCAATTAAAAGCGCGAGGGTATACATGATTTATCCTTCCAACGATGGTGGGGCTACTCAGACTTTATGGAAGGATAGTAACGTGCAGCGTTTATCACTCACCTACCTGCAATTTGCCTCATGTATTCAGATAGGATAAGTATAAACCGAAACCATTTTGCGTCAATAAAAATCTATTTATGTGCGGCATAAGGTTTATGGGTGAGGCGCAGGAGTGCGTGTTTCATCCTCGACGGGCAGGCCAGCCAGACGCATGATTTTGAGTGCATTGGTGGTAGGCGATGGGCCGGGACGCAGGCGATAATCGAAGGTCATTTCGCCAGCGGATACCTGATCTTCAAAGTGAAAGTTGATTAACCCCGCAAGCTGTGCCAATTCGAGGTCATGGGTGGAGATGGCTCCGATGCCATGTTTGCCAAGTAAGGCTTGAATATAGGCGCGGCTGCCGATGAGTCGTTCCTGATTGTTGGTGGCGCGGAAAATCTCGTCGATGAGGAAGAACAGCGGCAGCGGATTCGGTTTTTCTAATGCATCCAGCAGGGCTTTCAGGCGGTGGACTTCGGCATAGAAGTAGGAAAAGCCATCGTTGATCGAGTCATTGACCTGAATGCAGGTGAAGACGCGGAACAGACCGATTTCGAGCGAATCGGCACAAACGGCGCTGCCTGCATAAGCCAAAGCGAGGTTGATGCCGAGTGTGCGTAAAAATGAACTTTTGCCGGACATGTTCGAGCCCGTGATGAGCAGGACTTCTCCCAATTTGCCGATGGTGAGGTCGTTGCTAACCCGTGCCGAAGCGGGTATGAGAGGGTGTCCGAGTTGATGCGCCGCGAAAATAGCATCCTCGCGGGTTTGCGGGAAGTGATAATCAGGATGGAGCGCGGCAAAAGTGGCAAGGGCGCTGGTTGTTTCCAACTCGAACCAGGTATCCAGCCAGAGCGGAACATAGTCTGCCAGGTCACGCCGATAGCGATTCAACTGATAAGCCACGAATAATTCCCAGGGCACAAGCGCATTGAGGAATGCCCACGCTAACATGTGATTGGTGATGCTGGCGGCAGAGGCAATTAAACTGAGGCGGCGAAGCTGCGCAGATGGACGTTCAGCAGCCTGAAATGGTGAGACAAGGCGTTTGAGATTCGGATGCTCAGTGAAGGAATAGCTTTCGAGGCGGTGAGCGACTTCGACCAGCGGCGACAAGGCATCGTAGAGCGACATGGCCTGCTCAAAAGACCCGGTGACATAGCGAAGCTGGGTGAGCGACACTGCGACGTAGGCGATAAATGTGATTGCCCAGATAGGCGGCAAGATGCCTGCCTGATTCAAAATGAACAAAACGATGTTGACGAGCGCTAAAGCGGCAGCCAACCAAACAGTCAGCCGCAAGCGGGGAATTTCGCCGGGGCTGGCAAACCATTGCGATAAGCTGCGTGTATCCCAGTGCTGACGCGCGGTTTTGACGGCCAGACGTGCATCAATGCTTAGACGATCACGCAAATAGGTGAGTGGAACGAGTTCGCGTACCAATGCCTGACGATTCAGAATGGTCTGAATGTCGGGCGGGGTGGTTAGCAGTCGATTGCGGAGACGGACAGCACTTTCGAAGGCAACAGTCGTATCCAGCAGATGATGCAGGGAGCGATCACCTGTAAGGTTCAAATCGGCTTCATAGGGGTGATCGCCATCCAATGATGAGAGCATGGCATGAGGCAATTTTGACCAGTCGATCTGCTGACGGGCGTTGTGGGTCAGTTTCAATTCACGCCACAGGCGGAACTGCGATAAGGTGCGCTGAACCGCATGATGACGCGAAACGACGATGCTGAATAGGATAATGCTGACCAGCGCTGTCAGCCAGCCAAGCGGCGAACTTTCAGCCAGCAGAAACAGACTGACAATGGTTCCTGCCAGAAAAATGATTAAGCGCATCCATGAGAAGCGGCTGTCCAGCGCTTTTAAGTCGAGAATACGGCTTTCGAGACGTTCGACACGACGCTGCATGGATGATGTTGTAGGGCGCGAATCCATCATCCCTCAAGCGCCTGACGCAAATCGGCCATGAGGTCATCGACGTGTTCGATGCCGACGCTGAGGCGGACAAGCGCTTTATCCACCGGGAAAGGACTGTTGGCGGTGCTGGCATGAGTCATGCTGTAGGGATGCTCGATGAGGCTTTCGACTCCGCCGAGGCTTTCGGCCAGTGAGAACAATTTTGTCCGGCTAACCATGCGTTTGGCCTCTTCGGGGCTGTTGAGGATAATGCTTATCATGCCGCCGAAGCCATTCATTTGACGCTTGGCGAGATCATGCTGTGGGTGACTTTCCAGACCGGGATAAATGACCTGTTTAACAGCAGCGTGATCTTCCAAAAAACGGGCGATTTGCAGGGCATTGGCGCTGTGACGCTCCATGCGGATGGTGAGGGTTTTGATGCCACG
>JBGAGR010000091.1:0-25377 GCA_044226645.1 Aggregatilineales bacterium | reverse complement strand
GCGCCAAAAGATGATTACAATGGTTTAAGTCCCGGTTCCGTTTATCTTTATCGGATTTCCGGGCCGCCCTGGGCAACTCCTACGCAGACTCCCGCATCCGGTTATTTCCCGACCTCGACTTTTGTCATGCCTACCGCTACACCGAGCAATACGCCTACCGATGGCCCACCTCCGGCGGATACTGCGACTTTCACACCCACCGCCTCACCACCAACACCAACGGCTCCGGCGAATGCCACGCCTGTCACGAACTTTTATACCGTCCATAAACCAACCCTGACCTGGAATCGTGTCGCGCAGGCGTTCGGCTATCGGCTTCAGCTTGATGACGGGACGGATTTCAATACGCCGCTGGACACGCAGGATGTGAGTGCTGATACGCTGCAATATACGACACAGTCTTTGGATAATGGCACGTATTACTGGCGCATCTGTGCCAAAAACAGCGCGGATGTGTGCGGTGCGTGGAGCATAACACAAAGTTTTGTCATTTCAGCCGAGAACTGAGCAGGGAGTATAAGCTGCCGTTTCCCGGTATGGTGCCGATACATTGCTTTTAGCGTTACAATAGGCGCATCGAAATAAGCGATAGGCGGGTGAAAGATGCATCTACAGCGGCGCAGGTTTTTATTACCCGGTAGAGCAATTTATCATCTGAGTGTGTTGATTGCGCTGCTCATCACAGCTTTACTGTTGATGGCACGCTTCGAGACCTCTGCTTTGGCCGAGTCGCCGGATCATAATTCGCCCAATGTTCAAGCCTCCACACCCACCTGGACACCCTTTTACGACCTGTTAACGACCCTTGTGCCGACTGAAGGGGGGCGCGCGAATGCCGGATTTGGCTACTCGGTGGCATCCGGCGCAATCTTGTGGGAAAGTGTGGTGGTGGGTTCCCCTTTTGCTTTTAATAATCGCGGCAAAGTTTATGTGTACGCTCATCAGTCAACGGAGTGGAATCAGATTTTGTCACTCAGTGCGCCTGACAGCGAAGAAAATGATTATTTCGGAGCATCGGTAGCCCTCAGCCGGGATACTATCGCAGTAGGCGCATATGGGGATGATGACGCAGGGAGTGGAGCAGGTTCGGTCTATATTTATGCTGAAGATTCCCAGACGCAGGTTTGGTCACTTCAGGCGAAACTGGTTGCCCCCGACGCGGCTCCTGGCGATCAGTTCGGTTACTCGATTGCTATGAACAATGATGTCTTGATCGTCGGCGCTCCGGGAGATGACGCTGGCCTATACACTGATGTGGGCGCGGCCTATATTTTCCGCCGCAGCGGCACGGTCTGGTCATTGGAACAAAAACTATCGCTGGATTACCTGACGAAGTTCGGCTTTAATCCGTATGCCGGGGATAATGCCCATTTTGGCTATTCAGTTGATATTTATGGCGATCAGGCTATTGCAGGTGCGCCGGGTGCTGCGCTTATGGGGGGAAATGTTTATATCTTCCGCCGGGACAATGCCAAATGGTACATGTATTCTCCGCTTTTTGGAGCGGGTGGCTATTCCGTCGCGATTTATCACGATGTAGCTGTTTCCGGGGATCCGTTTTACGATGGATGGGGTACCGATTCAGGCCGCATCCGTGTCTATAAAATGACCGCACCAACTGCACTCGACCCCTTTGTGGAACAGGCAAACAGCGCTTATAGCCTGTTTGGCCCAACCCATCAGGGCGGCTATTCGGTTGATGTCTATCAGGAGATTTCACAAGCGGGCGCACCCTTTGGAACCGCCCAGCCGATTATTGGCCCTGTCACCGGGAATGTTGTCATTTTCCAGCCCGATCCTGTGCTGGTAAAGGGTACTCTGGCGGCGAATGGTGCCGAATTTGGCGCATCCATATCCCGTTTTGGCCCATATCTCGCCGTTGGTGCGCCAAAAGATGATTACAATGGTTTAAGTCCCGGTTCCGTTTATCTTTATCGGATTTCCGGGCCGCCCTGGGCAACTCCTACGCAGACTCCCGCATCCGGTTATTTCCCGACCTCGACTTTTGTCATGCCTACCGCTACTACGCCAACTTTCACGCCGCCCACGCCTACTGCTCCCCCCAGCGCCAGCCCCGTGAGCAACTTCTTCACGGTGCGCAATCCCACGCTGACCTGGAATCGCGCGGCGAGTGCATTCGGCTATCGCCTTGAGATTGATGATGCGCCGGATTTCGTCACCCCGCTTGAGGGAGACGATTTTTCTGCCGATACACTGCACTACACTGCCTTCATCCCGGTGAATGGCACGTATTATTGGCGTATCTGCGCGAAAGATGCAGCAGGGGTGTGCGGCGCGTGGAGCGTGACCCAAACTTTCGTTATTTCAGCCGAACCCTGAACGCCAGAGAAAAGAAAAGGGCAGCCAGATGATCTCCGGCTGCCCTTTTGAATCTAGGCGTTAGCCGCTGTGGCTGTCGTCATCGTCATCGCAGCAGCGGTAATCCTTGTACTTGTCCAGCAGGTCGATTTCCTTCTGGAGCTTGGCATTTTCCAGCCGCAGGTGTTCCAGTTCATAAGCCTGCTTGGCGACCAGATACGGTTCGCAGATCATGCAGGTTCCCAGTTCGCTTTCGACATACACCGCTTCTGTCGGGATAATGTCAGTCGATTCGAAAGTGTATTCTGTCTCCTGTTCAGCCAGAATTTCCTGCACTTTGTTCACCGCTGCCACGCGCGCCTCTTCATCTGCCTGGAAGGCAGCGAAGGGGGTGTTCGCCACGCGCTGAAGATTCTGCACATCGCTGCTGACCACACGGGCACCGACTGCCGCTGCTTTCAAGTCAACACCCGGATTTTGCCCGATGACTGCCGCGTCGAAATTCGGCTTGGCATTGGAGGCAATCGAAAGATTGAAGGGCTTGGCACGGACTGCTGTTTCAGCGAAGCTGTTCAGTGCGCGCAGGGTTCGGCTTTCCAGCGTGATTTTGATATGCTGGCGTTTGGCGATCTGGTAGAAATAGTGGGTGACAGTGTGGCATTCGTTGTCATTGCGGAATTTGCGCGTGCTGACTTCCAGTTCTTCATGTGTTGCCGCGGTCGCCACCCGATGGCTGTTGATCTGGCTCATGCTGACCGACATCGCATCGCGTGTGACCTGGTTGGTCTGGTGCGCGGTTGAACTGAGATGCTGGTTCAGCGAATTGAAGAAACTGCTGCTCGAACTGGCATCGAATTCGCCGGAGGCATGAGCTGCGCTGCCGCCCACGCTGAAGAACAGCAGGTTTACGCCTGCACTTCCACCAAACGAGGTGTTGGAATAATCCGAGTGCGATGATGCGCTGCTGGCTCCCGCGCTGAATTCGCTGAAGTTCATCGCCGCCGATTTGTACGATTCCATCCAGATACGGTCACTGGATCGGCTCGCTTGCGACGCGCTGATCGATGAATCATCGGTGAAGCGGGAGACGCTGGACTTGGTGCGGGTCGAAAGGAAGACTTCTTCCCCCGGAAAGAGCGTTACCGAATGCACCAGATCACTGAGAACGTAATCTTCGGTACAGCGCTCGATACGGTAGTTCAGAGCCACTTCCACCAGTTGATTGTCGACGCGCATGTTGTAGGTGTAGGTCAGGTTTTGCACATCACAAATTTGTTCGCGCTTCCACTTGCGTGGGGCGCAGAACCCGGAAATTTCTGCTGCTCCTGCTTTCAACAGGGCATCCTGAATAGGGTCGGCCATCTTTCGTTCCTCCTCACTAACGGTAGATTTTCGGCACAATCATCTTTGGAGTGCTGCGTAGTGCCTGTCAGAATAAATACACATTGATCCCCGTTTATCACAGCATGTATTACAACCAATCGAATGTGAGTTCACAGCCTCAGTAAAACGACGAGCAGAAAATAGCGTGTAATGAAAAAGACCCGCTGTGTATTGCGGGTCTGGTACGATCTAGGGGTTGATTCAGTAAATGGGCGTTTATCCGCTGGCGAATCCCATGATGCCGTAATGCTCGGCCATGCGTCCCGGCGGCTTTCCGGCGTACACCATGCGTGTTCCGCTGCGGCTGTGTGTCCATCCCATTTGCTGGATGATTTCCAATGCGGCGCGATTGGGTTGTGGGACTTGCAGGCGTATCGGCTGTCCATCACAGGCGTTCAAGGCTGTTTGCAGCAGATTACGCGCTCCATCAGGCGATTCGTGATACCATGAGCCAATGTGAACACCACGATTATCGCGCTGCGCCAACAGATAACCGCTCAAGCGTCCATTTTCTCTGGTCAGCCAGCAGATGCCCGGTTCAGCCATATCACGGACAACGGCAGGGCGTTCAGCACCCATCAGCGCCGCATCCAGCGCGATGATGTCGGCAAGATCATCCGCCTGCACAATTTCAGCAGGGGAGGTTACTTGTGCTGAGTGAGCAGTGCCTTCCCAGATTTCTACCGGATACAGCGAACGAAAACCGAGCTTCAGGTAAACCGGCAGTCCAAGGCTGCTGGCATCCAGCATAATCGCCTCGGTAGGCGCTTTTGTCAGCAGATCAATCGCCGTCAGCATCAGCCTTTTGGCGTAACCGCGTCCCTGATAATCCGGGTCAGTCACCACCATACCAATCCATGCCAGCTTATCACTGTAACGGGTGAGCAGCGCTGTCGTGATGATCTGATCGCCAAGCGCCAGACACAGGGCGTTTTCGCCCGCCCAACTGATACATCGTTCCCATGTCGCCACATTGTGAGACCAGTGGACGCGGTTTGCCAGCGCGGTACAGGCCGCTGCATCGGCCACCGATAGATGTCGCAGGGTCGGTTCGTCAGGCAGCATCATTCACCTGTTTCACGGATGGTGCCGCGCCGCGCCCCAGTAATTTCATCAACTGCGGGATACTCAGGTTGACGATGGCGATACCGCCCATAATCATCAGTGAGCCAATCAACAGACGCGCATCAATTACCTCGTTCAGGAAAATCGCGCCCAGCAGCAGACTCACCGCCGGGATAACATACGTCACCATCGAAGTGCGTCCCGCCCCTAGCGCCTGCACAATCGAATAGAACATGGTATAGGCCACCAGTGTATTGAGTAAGCCCAGCACGATAGCATCATTCAGAATGTCCGGGCGCATGTCCGCCGGGGCAATCGGCGCAGGCCCACCGAACAGCGGCGCGGCAAAGGTAATAATCCCGGTGGCGATGGATGCCACCAACATCGCTCCGGCGGCGACTACAATCGGTTCCAGTCGTTTCTGAATGGCTTTGCGGCTGTAGGTTCCGCCCATCGCATAGCACAGCGACGCGGCGACGATGGCAAGCTGTCCGAGCAGATCGCCCGTAATCACCTCGCCGCCTTGCCAGCTCCGGCTTGCCAGCACCATTACGCCAAAGAAGCCCAACACAACCCCCACGATTTTTCGCGGGGTGATGCGTTCGTCCGGGAAAATGAAGCTGGCGAGGATCAGGGTGAACAGGGCAGCGGCGCTTTGCAGCACACCCGCTAAACCGCTCTCAACACTCTTTTCGCCCCAGGTAATCAGCGCGAAGGGAATCACCGTATTGACGATGCCCAGGAACAGTAAATCGCGAATACCCGCCCAATCCGTCGGCAGGCGTTTGCCGCGTGCATAGACGATAATGGTCAGGCCGACAGCCGCGATCCCGGTACGGATAAAAACCAGTTCAAAAGGCGGCAGTTGTTCGACTGCTACCCGGATAAATAAAAATGACGATCCCCAGATGAGGGAGAGCAGTGCGAAGCTCATCCATGCTTGTTTTTGACTCACGAAATCCCCTGACGTGTTGCTCGAATTGACCCGTTTAGCGTATGCGAACCGAACGCATGTGTCAACGTGGCATGGCGTTATTTGGCTTTATGCTTCAACCATACTAAAGGAAGATGAGCCATATGACCTACTGGATGACCCCTCTATAGGCTCACGTATTGAATAGAAGGAAATTCTATACTGTATATCAACAAACAGTATTCAGAACGATGTTATCGATACGGTCTCGAGGGAACAATAATTATGCTGAAGTGGATTTTTGTTTTATTGGTTGTAGCCCTAATTGCGGCAATCCTGGGTTTGGGTGGCATTGCACATCTGGCGGCGAGCAGCGCTCTTTTCATAGCGGTTGTTCTCGTAGTGGGTATTGGGCTGGCATTTCTGGTGAGTGTTTCCGTTTATCGTCGCTTGATCTAAAGTTTCCAGATTTTTCTATCGTAAGTTCGCAAAGGCCGCTTTTTGAAGCAGCCTTTTTGCGGTGTACCAAAATTGTCCTGGTTTTGCTAAAAAGGCTCATCATGAACGCCCGTTTCCGCAAATTTGCCCATAGAATCTCTGAGATTGTGGGTGCGCCCTGGAGTTTCGTGACCGCCGTTTCCGTTATCCTGATCTGGGCGTTGACCGGGCCATTCTTTCATTTTTCGGATACCTGGCAGTTGGTCATCAACACAGGCACGACCATCATCACTTTTCTGATGGTATTCCTCATCCAGAACACGCAGAACCGCGATGCGAAGGCCATTCACCTCAAGCTGGATGAACTCATTCGCAGCGTGGAAAAAGCGCGTAACAATCTGGTCGATCTGGAAGACCTGTCCGATGAGGAACTCACCGCCTTACAGAAAGAATTTGAACGCTTCCGCCAGCAGAATAACATGAATGGTGCGACACCTGAATCAGTTGAACAGCAGGGCGGTTAGTCAGCGAGGCCGCCCAGTTTTTTCAGCCGTGCTAATCGTTCCGGCTCATTCTCTGCCAGCCAGAGGTCTTGCGAGAGGTCTTGATACGCCAGCGCGAAATGTTCCCGCGCCTCATCACTGCCCTGAATGAGCAGCAGTTCGCCCAATTCCTCATGCGTATAACCCGCTTTTTCGCCTGCTGCTTCAGCCACCTTCAGCAGATCACGCTGCATTGCCAGCGCCTCGTCAATCCGGTTGAGCGAACGCAGTGTCCGCGCTACACACCACCGCGCGATGCGAATCGTATTCGCTGGGCTGCCGTTCGCTTCCCGCCATGCCAGCGCTTTCTGAAAAATTTCCAGCGCCCGCTCGTACTGTTTCATATCGTCATGATACGTCCAGCCGATGTTGTTATACAGCGAACCAAGCCATTTTTGTCCGCGCGGCTGCTGACTTTTCTCGGCATAAGCCAGTGCCCGCAGGTTCCACTCAAGCATCTGTTCCGGCTTTTCCACAATGGCGATCATGTGGGCAGCATCCACCGCATAACCATCATCCCCGGCTTCCTGCGCCAGTTCCCATGCCTGCACGAATAACGGTTTGGCCTCATCCGGATGCTTGGCGGAATTGAAAGCCCGTCCCCGTTCCAGCAGATAGCGCACCCGCGCGATTTTGAGGTCATCAGTCAGCATTTTTTCGACGGTATCGAGTATCTGATGCGCCTCGTCGAATTTGCGCTGCAAACCCTGTGTCCGGGCAAGCTGAGTCAACAACTGCGCGTGATACGATGCATCGCCGGATTGCTCGGCGGCAGGCAGCAGTTCACGGAAGCGTTTTTCCGTCTCATCGGGATGCTCGTAATCCCATAATGTGTCAAAATCGGGCAGGGTAGTCATGCGGAAGCCTTTTATTGAACGTCATTTTTGGATGGTCAGTTGAGATCGGTTGTAGGGACACAATACATTGTGTCCGCCTTGAATGAGACTGACAACTAATCACTAACAACTAAGAACTTTTAGCAATGCGTTTTGCCAGCATATAATTGTAGCCATCCGGGTCTTTGAAGGTAAACGCCCGCTCACCCCAATCACGGTCTGCGATCTCCCGCGTGATAGCCACGCCGCTGGTCTTCGCCTGATTATAGAGTGAATCAATATCAATCCCTGACGAAAGTTCAATATACAATTGGATTCCGATGCCGCGTTTGGCTTCGTCCCCCGCCGCCACATAACCTTCCAGCGTGCCGAGCAGGATTTCGCTCCCATCGAATCCGACACAGGCGAAATCGGTTTTGCCATTCGCTCCCGGCGGCATACTCCACTCGTGCTTGAAACCAAGTTTCTGTGTATAAAATTCGATGCTGGCTTCGATGTCTTTTACGGCAAGAATGGGTGAAAGCATGGTGTTTCTCCTTGAGTGTGAGTTTTACTAGGGCATCGAAGCGGATAGATGATATTTCGGAGGGACACGATTTACCGTGTCCCCGATTCTAAATTTAAATGCATCCGCCGCTTATTTGTTGAAGTCGATCAAATAGCGCCCATCGAACTCGGCTACGGAGTCCACCTGACCGCTCGGTACGGTGATGCCGTTGATCGTCCATGTGGTCAGCGAAAGTCCGGTCTGCCAATGGGTGATTAACCGCACCGCGAATTGGTTATTGCCCAGGTTTTCCAGCTCGACGACCTGTGCGCTGGCGGTATCGCCTAATGCGACGGTGTCCTGTCCATCATACAGGACATTCGTGCCCGTCATCAGCCAGTGCAGATTGCGCGTGACTTCGCCAGTAGCCAGATTTATTTGCAGCGTACTGGTTTGACTGGGATCGAGCTTGATGGTCTGCGGCGCGATACTCAACCCACCGGGTAATTGTATTCCGCCGACATTGTAAGTGATTTCCGTGAACGTGATCGTCAGAATATCGCCATCCCGTGTCAGCGTACCGATTTGTCCACCTGCACCGCTGATAATCTGGGTCATAATCTGCTTGCCGCCCAGTGCATTGATGGTCATGATAAGCGCACCCCGTTCGGCTTTTTCTTCCCGGCTCACCGCTGCTGGAATCAAATCCAGCGGCAGGGCTTTGAATGCGGCAACCGTATCAGCGGGGTTCCAGGCAGTCGCTTCCGCCTGAACAATGCCACAGGCAATTCGTGCGCCGGAGTCACCTGTTGCCAGTGTGTCCTCATCCGCTGTGCCATAACGTTCCGGGATATTGGCATAATTATCAGGGTTGGCGTGGATAATCACCGCGCTGCCATCTGTGTCAAGCAAATCCGCCACGCTGAAACGATCCGTGAACGTCGTCATATAACCAGCGCCATTGTCCAGAACCAGCAGCGTTGGTAAATCGCCAGCATGGTTGCCATGCGTATTTTCAGCGGGGTTAAGATGCGAGCCTGCCGAAGCAAATGGTTTGTCGCCGGCAGCATCACACTCTCCGGTTAAATGAACGTGGAAGCCGTGAATACCCGCTGGCAGACCCGCAACCTGCGCCACCACCACCACATTCGCATTGACCTGCGTAAAAGAAACCGTGCCAATAAATTCGCCGTTCACAGCTTGCAGCCGCGCGACAGCCACGCGAATTGCATCCTGTGCCAGTGCAGGGGAAAAAACAGCCGTTTGAAAGAATAGTAAAAGGACAGCACACCCCAATGTCAGACCCCATAAGTTGCGCTTCATTGAAACTCCTCTTCGTACATATTCGAAACGATAAAAGCGATTTCTCGCTCTTTAGAGAAGTATAATGGTGACTTTACGAAATCCGCCAATCAGGCTATATGCAGCGTATGAACCCCTATCCAGACTCGACGCGGCTGAAGAGTTCAGGGTAATCTATAACCAGTCCATCAGCATCCACACGCAGCAGAGCGCTAAAACCGCTGCTCAACTGCTCGAAGCCAAACAGCCTGCCGTCTTCACAGTGTTCGACACAGGTATAGCGCTGGGCTTCGACCCGCACACTCAAATCCGGCATCGAAACATAGACAACGTTGAAAGCTGTGACCTGTCCCGGATGCCACATCACGCGCCGGATGGGCAGGGTATTGGTAAACGGTGTTGCCGCTATATCCACATCCAGACAGCCGTTTAGCGCCGGGATGAGCTGCCCATCCCGTTTGAACCAGTGTCCCTGACCATCACTGCGCAGGTGCAGTTCTGCGCCTCCCGCCAGCGTCATATTCACTTTGCGTATGCTGTAGCGACTGTCGCATTCCAGCCGGTAATTGAGCCGGAAAGCACCTTGTTCGTTCACGCCGATAACCACGCTCTCCACCAGAACAGCATGTTTCTGCTCGGTGAGTGTCAAATGCTCCAACCCCTGATATTCCAGAGGCTTCCATACTACCGTTCGTTGTTTCATGTCCTGCTTCAGTTTAATTCACCTGCTTGTTTGAGGATCAGCGCCGCTTGAAGGGATACCCATCGGCTGACCTCCTCACTATTGCCCATCCTGCGCCATGTTCGCGAGGCAAAAGGGCTGGTTCCATGCCAGTGTCCATCGGGTTGACGACGTTCTTTGAGCCATGCCATGCCAGCCTGCGCCCCCGGCCTATCCAGCACACCGAGTTCAGCCGCCACCCGCAGCGCCATCAGAAGGTCCGCCTGATAAAACAGCGGGAAATTCATCTGTGACCAGATTTTGTGGATGTCACCTGTCCTCGGATAATCGCCATTAGGCAGCGAATGCTTCTCTCCGAAAATGAATTGGACACCGCTCTCAATGGCCGTTTTGACCTCCGCTGTACGCCGCTGTTCTGGTAATCCCGCCAATCCCCACAGCGCCCGAATCGCACCCCAGGAGCAGGCCAGTTCGCTGTTAATGTGACATCCCCAGCCTCTATCCTGCGATGCTAGCACCAGTGTTTGGATGATTTCCGCCGTTCGGGGATCGTCTGCATAGCCGCAGTAAGTGACATAGCGCAGGATGTTACCCCACAGACAGGCCATATCCTGCTGCTCTGGCGCATGACTGCTTGCTGCCCGTTCTTTGGTTGCCGCCAGCATGTATTCCGCACTGTCGCATTCCAGCCGGTAATTGAGCCGGAAAGCACCTTGTTCATTCACGCCGATAACCACGCTCTCCACCAGAACAGCATGTTTCTGTTCGGTGAGCATCAAATGCTCCAACCCCTGATATTCCAGAGGCTTCCATACTACAGTTCGTTGTTTCATGTCCTGCTTCAGTTTAATTCACCTGCTTGTTTGAGGATCAGCGCCGCTTGAAGGGATACCCATCGGCTGACCTCCTCACTATTGCCCATCCTGCGCCATGTTCGTGAGGCAAAAGGGCTGGTTCCATGCCAGTGTCCATCCGGCTGACGGTGTTCTTTGAGCCATGCTATGCCAGCCTGCGCCCCTGGCAAATCCAGCACGTCCAATTCAGCCGCTATCCGCAGCGCCATCAGAATGTCCGCCTGATAAAACAGCGGGAAATTCATCTGTGACCAGATTTTGTGGATGTCACCTTTTCGCGGATAATCGCCATTAGGCAGCGAATGCTTCTCTCCGAAAATGAATTGGACACCGCTCTCAATCGCCGCCTTGACCTCGGCTGTGCGCTGCTGCTCCGCTAATCCGGCTAACCCCCACAGCGCCCGAATCGCGCCCCAGGAGCAGGCCAGTTGATCGTTAATGTGACATCCCCAGCCTCTATCCTGCGATGCCAGCACCAGTGTTTGAATGATTTCCGCCGTTCGGGGATCGTCTGCATAGCCGCAGTAAGTGACATAGCGCAGGATGTTACCCCACAGACAGGCCATATCCTGCTGCTCTGGCGCATGACTGCTTGCTGCCCGTTCTTTGGTTGCCGCCAGCATGTATTCCGCACCCTGTTGCAGACGCGCATCATCCGGATTCGCCCCCAGTTCGATCAGCAGCATCATACTCCAATGCGTACTGACATATTTGGGCGTGTAATAACTTTGCTCGGCTGCCCATTGTCCACTGTCCGTCTGTTTTGCCAGAATGGCCGGGACAGGGCCGCTCTGCATGATTCCTTCCCGCGTTGATCGTACCTCCGCATCATCTCGACGTTCGAGCAGGTCACGCAGAGTAAAATATCGAATTGACGGTATTGCGCTCTCCATCAGCCAATCAGTGAATGTGTTTGGAGTCATAAAGTCCTCCTAAAAAACTTGCGTCCGATTATAACGCCTCGTCTGCCTCTATTCTGCCCACCCGCTGCGGCGCGGTCAGTGACGTAAATCCCGCCTTTGCCAGCAGGACATAAGCTTTGCCAAAAACAGCCTGCATCTCCTGCATCCGTTCCGCCTGCCACCGAGCATTCAGCAGCATGGGGTAATTCCGCTGCAAATAACCGAGGAAACGTCCCGGTGTGTTTGCCGAATCGGTTCCTTTTTTGAAAAACAGGCAGGTGATATAACCGATGTCCCAGGCGCGGAATTGTTCCAGCGTCGTGGTGAGGTTGTTCCACAATCCGAATGGACTCAGTGTCGGTACGACCCATATTCCGGCGCGGCGCAGCGTTGCGATGGCGCTCATCCGTTGGGCGAAAGACGGAGTCGCCCGTTCCCATGCCCGAATCAAATCTTCGCGGTCAGTACCGATGCTGTAGCTCACCACGACGGGCGGCCCATCGTCGCTGGCATGGGTGGACTGGACATATTCCGCCATTAATTCGGCATCACGGTCAGGACGATAGCGCGTTTGCACCGCAATCCGGCGTGGACGCAGATCGGCAGGGGCGTGGCACAGCAGTTCCCATATCGCGCGGGTTTCTGCCGCTTTGGTCGCGTAGGGGTCAGTGACACCGCTCCAATAGATCGTCTTATCCGCCAGTTCACCCTTACCCAGATGCATCGCCAATTTTTGCAGTACATGCTGTTTAGGGCGCACTTCGAAACCCCATCGTTCGCCCTGTTTCCCGCGCATACTTTCCGGGGTCAGCATTCGCCCCGACGGCACATAGCAGAACAAACACCCACCTGGACAGCCGACCTGCGTTTGCATGGTGAAATCGAAGCCTTCGATGAAGCCCCGACCCGCCCGTAAAATCTCGCTGGCGCTGTCCCGCATCTCAATCGAACGGGGCGGCTGGTGATTGAAAAATTCCTGATAGATGTCGTCGTAGGTTGGCGTTTCGACCTGTTCCATGTCCACCTCGCTGGAATATTTGTTCTGTTATTATAGCACGGATTTTCTTAATCACTTGTTCTTTTTCGATGTACAATGAGATACGAATAAGCGGAGACTGTGAACGATGGTTTTGCTGCAAATGAATGCCATGGAACAACTCAAAGATCGCGCGAGGCTATTCTATCGTACCCATGACGATGATTCGGAGCGTATCTGAAAACATCACACGCGCAGCCTTGCTGACTACTTGTCCTGTTACCAATGACTGATATTCGCCAACGCGCAGACAGGTTGCCTTATGTTGTCTACAAAGTTTTGCCGTTACGCGGCAAGAGTCGAGAGTGATGTGCATCTTCTACTGATTTATTCGAAATCCGAACAGGAGGATATGCCCACGATCGCAGCCCAGATCAGATTGCAATAAATAATACTTCTCGGTGATAGTGCCAAACATGCTGCACTATGGTGAAAATTTCTATCTGTTTGTCGTAAAATGAAGCAATCCAGAAGATGCGTCTAACTATGCGGTTTTGGCCGTTACGCAATAGCCGGATTGCAATTGGGGGTGGCTCAGCGCAGTGCAGTGACAATCCAGAAGATGCGCCTAACTATGCAGTTCAAATACGGGATGTTTCTACGAATCTCCCTTCGACTATACTCAGTGGACATATTTGTGCAGTATCCTCGGTTGCATGGAGTCCGGATGGAACTATGCTGGTAACAAGCAGCATAGATGGATCATCGCGTGTTTGGGATGCCAATACAGGAACAGAAATTAGCAGTTATGCTGGTTCAGCAGTTGGCAACACAATCACAGATGCGGTATGGAGTCCGGATGGGCAAAACATCGCCATAGCTGAGGGGGCATTGGTCACGATGTGGGAAGCGAGTACGGGCACAATTGTGCAATTTCTTTACGACACAGCCGATGATGCCGGTGACGTGACGAAAGTAGCTTGGAGTCCGGATGGCAGCATCATAGCCGCTGGAAACGCGCATCATGACCTCGTGACAGGAACCGTAATTTATCGGGTTGCCTTTTGGGATGCTACCCAACCCGGTATGGAAGGGAAGCTAGTAAATAAAGTAGATGTGGGGACGATATACGCCTTAGCCTGGAAGCCCGATGGTACTCAATTAGCTGGGGGCGGCATAGACGGCCAGATCAAGATTTTCGACCCGATAAACGGAGACATTAGTTTGACCCTTGCGGGGCATCCTGGTGGTCTCAATGACCTTGCGTGGAGTCCCGATGGTTCTCGTCTCATTAGTGCTGGTGCAGATAACACGGTGCGTGTCTGGGATGCTATGACTGGAGAGGAACTCGAATCGTTCACTTATCCCGGCTCGTTTGTCTCGACTGTCGATTGGAGTCCCGACGGGCAGCATATCGCCTATAGCGGGCAAATTCCAGACCTGGATACGCTCGTCATCATTCAATCGGTTTCACCCACTTCGCCTCCATGATTTTGCCCATTGATATGCGGTTTTCTTTCCTTCATACCCCCAAATAGTATAGGCATTCAAACAGCGCATATCCTTGCGATGTATTACAATGAATCAAACGGTTAATGTAGAGGAGTTCTGTTTTGGGTTATTCGGTTTATTGGCATGTGCCGCAGCGCGTCTATGTGATTCAGCTCTGGGGTGACATAAGCCTGGAAGAGTTAAAGGAACTATCGGATAAAGCGTCCGAGTTCGCCCGAAATGGTGGCGCACCCGTTCATTTGATAGGTGATGCCCGTAATGTAAAGAGTATTCCCAAGAATCTGGCGCAGGCTCAGAAAATGGCGCAGGTTTTCCGTGAACCCACTTTGGGCTGGGTCTTTTTCTTAAATAATGACCGTATTATCAACTTTTTCGCTTCCATTATTTCTCAGCTTGCTGGCATCAGCTACAAGTCGTTTCAGGAGCCAGAAGAAATGATGGAGATGCTGCAAAGAATAGATTCGACCTTGCCTGAATTGCCGCCTTACACGGGCGAACAGGTTGGATTGAGCGAATAAGAGCCTCTGCTGCGCCGGATAATCTCCAACCTAACTCCAACCGATTTCGACCCAACTTGCTACCGAAAGTTCACCCCAAATCAGAACTTGTGTGCTAAAATGGTGTGTTGAAAAGTGGTAGATGGAGGATTGTCTTTGACTCAGCACCCAGCACTCAGGACTTGCTCACTGGAAGCTCAAACGGCGAACATTGCAGCGGCACCCCTCTGTCCATTTTTGCCGCAAGAACACGGGAGCTAGCCGCCATTTTTGCTGATTTCGCCGCAATAAAAACACTGTTCGCCGCATCTTCGCCGCTACTTGTTGCAAAGAACTGGAAGCTGGCAACTGGTAACTGGCAGCTTCACTCGGAACTTGGAACTTGGAACTATGCACTTGGAACTATTTCGCCGCTCGGACTTCTTCCAGCGTCTTCATCAACTCGCCGTGAATCAGGCCGTTGGTCGCCATGATCTGCCCATCGCGGTAGAGCAGATTGCCTATACCACCGCTGTAGTCGGTCACGTTTCCACCGGCTTCACGCACCAGCAGGATGCCAGCCATGATGTCCCAGGGATTTAAGCCTTTTTCCCATAGGCCATCCAGCCGCCCGCCTGCGATGTACGACAGTTCCAGCGCAATCGAGCCGAAGCGCCGCACCCCGCGCGAACGGGAATTCACTGTTCCCCACTCGCTCAGGTTGTTGTTCGGGTCACGGGCGCTGTCATAGACAAATCCGGTACACAGCATGGCTTGTTGCAAAGCTGCTGTCCCGGTCACATGAATCGGCTTGCCGTTGCGGGTCGCGCCGCCGCCTTGTGATGCACTGTAGAGTTCGTTCGAAAACGGATCGTAGACCACACCCACCAGCGGGTTCATATTCCGGTCAGCCAGCGCGATGCTCACGCAGAAAAACGGAATATTGCTGGCGTAGTTACTGGTTCCATCCAGCGGGTCAATAAACCAGAAGTAATCCGCTGTATCCGCCGAAACACCACCACCGCCGCCTTCCTCGCTGACCACGTGATGATCGGGGAAGTCGCGTAAGAGGGCGGGCACAATCACCGCCTCCGAAGCCAGATCACCTTCGGTCACAATATCGGTGATCGTGCGCTTGGTACGCTCCTGGTGCGGCTGGTCGAAGTTCTTCATCAATTCCGCGCCTGCCTGTCTGGCAAGGCTGCTGACGGTCTCGCGAATACTGGCTAAATCCATTGTGGTTATTCCTGATGATAGTGGGTGATCGTTTTACAGGCACAGCATCTCAATAGGTTATGAGTGGTTAGTTATTGGTTTTTAGTTCTTCCCAGATGGATTTTTTACTAACAACTAAAAACTAATCACTAAAAACCCTTTGTGCCCTACCCATAAATTTCGAGCTAAAACAGACTGCAAGTGTAGACCATCAAACAGAGCCGCGTCAAGCGTAAAACCCCTACTAAATTGGGGGTAAATTGCATATACAAAACTAACACTTTAGAGGTATAATAATAGAACAAATGAACCGTAAGATGGTGGAGGCGATCATGATACCGAAACACATCAAACAACTTCAAAATCGATCACGCGACCTGCGGGCGCATGTCCTTAATGCGCATACCGTTGTCGTCGAAAGCACCACCAGTTCAACCGCGAATCACGTTGTCACCGTCGAGTATGATGATGTGGGTGTCATCCATGCCCGTTGCACCTGTCCCTGGGCGATTAACGGTGGAGTAGCCTGTTCGCATGTTATTGCTGCTTTGGAGGCCTTAGCTGCCCGACGTGGACGCACCTTGAGCTTCTGGAGTGACTACGATCAGGCACGCAAGCAGAAGCATCGTACCTTTTATCTTGCTGCCCGTCGCAATAAGCAGGATAAGAACGGCGTGTGGATCACCAGCCGCAGCCTGTAAAGCAACAAAAAGAGGGATACCGTTTGTGTATCCCTCTCAGCATCATCCTCGTATTTTCAAGGAATCAGAAATTTTCAGCTTTCAGATAACCGCGCAAATGCATCACTGCCAGCGCGACGAAACCGCCTTCGACCACCAATGAGAGAATGCCCATCGGTTCCAGCCATGCGTCATCGACTCCCACAATGGGCAGGCCAATCGTCCGGCTGACGACATACATCACAATGGCTCCACCAGCGACCAGCAGGCCGAGTCCCCAGCCCCAGGTTCGGGAACCACGATAGATACCCACTGCCGCGACCAGTGCCGCCGCGCCGTTGGCAAGGAAAAGCAGACCTTTGTAAGTGGCTTCCGATAGGCTGTCCGGCGCATCAACGAAGTGAATGAGTCCGGTTACAACAATGAGACTGATCGCAATCCCGACCAGCAGGGAAGAGAGGTCAATTGACTTGGAACGTGTGTTAACAAGGGCAGCCATGATTTTGAATATACTCCTGAAGAATTGGCTTGATTGCAACGTTCTTCATGGTATATCCGTTCATCATTTGCTGGTTTAATTGCGACTCAAATCTTCCCTAAATTCGATTTAACATTTCTCATGTGGCGCTTTTATGATCTGCGTCTATCGCGTTCAGCCAGGAGTTCATTGATTGAAACCGCTTCCCCATCGGATTCCGACATCAGGCGGGCGCGCAGTTCATCCAGATCGGCCTCATCCATGCGTTCCAGCACCCGATCAACCCGGCTGCGTCGCTTGGATTTTTCCGAATCAGATTCGGCGTTCTCGTGGCCTTTTCCCCAGATGGACTGCGTAGCTGACATGCCCATCCCGGCTACGATTGCCACAATCAGGAACACGATAATGCCACCGAGCGTTATGGCATTCACCATTGCTCCAGCACCGATAATCGCTACCGCCAGCCAGATGAAAAACGTGCCGAGTACCCGCGCTTCATTATTACCCATTTTTTCCCCTTTACCGGCGCTGACGTTCGCGTTCCATCAGCAGTTCGTTCAACCCAACTGCCTCACCATCCGAATCGGCTATCAGACGCATTCGCATCTCTTCGATTTCACGATCACTCATGGTATCCAGCATATCATCAACGCGGGTACGGCGCTTGCTTTTCTCGGAACGTTCAATCTGAATCACCGGCTCGTTAGTACGTTTCCAGATCATATTGGTTGAGGCCAGTGCAGCCATCGTAAACAATATTGCCATAAACATGACCATGCCGCTGCTTAAACGGTCAGAGAAAATCAATGCACCGATCATCACAACTGTAAAAGCGGTCCAGATCACTGCTGTGGCTGTTAAACGGACTTCATGTTCTTTCATAATTGCATTCCTTGTTCAATCTGTCTAAGTTTATACGCAATAATCGCTTCCGGGTTGCTTGCACATGTATTCGATTTCGTCTACAATCGCATGAAATTAAATGTTGAATAGATTAATTTTTTAAGGGAAACATATGAATCATGCTCCGCCGAAATTGCAGGTGCAGAATATTTCTTTAAGTTTTGGCGGTATCCGTGCGTTAACCAACATCGATTTCGCGGTTCAGGAAGGCGAAATCATGGCGGTGATTGGCCCCAACGGCGCGGGTAAAACCAGCCTCATCAACAGTATCAACGGTTTTTATACTCCTCAAGAGGGTGCGATTCTGTTTCAAGGACGGAATATCATCCATCTACCGCCTTATAAACGGGCACAAATCGGTATTTCCAGAACCTTCCAGAACATTGCGTTGTATACCAATATGACCTCATTGGATAACCTGATGGCTGCCCGGCATATCCATATGAAGTCCGGGCTGCTGTCCGGAGCGATCTTCTGGGGGCAGGCACAGCAGGAAGAAATCCGTCACCGACATTTTGTCGAAGAAATTATTGATTTTTTGGAAATGGAAGCCATCCGTAAGACGACGGTAGGCAACCTGAGCTATGGTCTGCGGAAGCGGGTTGAACTGGGGCGAGCTTTGGCGTTGGAGCCGAGTCTGCTGCTGCTTGATGAACCAATGGCCGGGATGAATGTCGAGGAAAAAGAGGATATGGCGCGGTTTATCCTCGATATTCACGAGCGGCGTGGCATTACCATCATGCTGATCGAGCATGACATGGGTCTGGTGATGGATATTTCTGACCGGGTGGTGGCGCTGGATTTTGGCCGCAAAATCGCCGAAGGAACGCCGGATGAGATTAAGCACAACGATGCGGTAGTGAAGGCGTACCTGGGGCAGGAGAGTGCTTAGTTCAAAGTTCTGAGTGCTGAGTAAAAGTCAGATAATTCAGAAAATACTTCAGTTTACGGTAATCGGAATCAGTGTTACAAACCATTGGGTCAGGCAGCAAAAAACAGCTTACGGGGAAAATGGTCACCTGTTAAGCAGGTGAAAACAGGTGAAAAGTTTCGTTCCGGTTCGTAATTGTTTTTAATAAGGTTATTACGATGGATATTTTACAGGAAGCCCCAACCAAGCCGGGAAAGGTCTATACCAGCCGTTTGCAGGCCGATACATCCCCGATTAAGCCGGATCGTGACACACTGCCCAAAAATTTCCTGCTGCGGGTGAAGGAGTTGGGTGAGCGGGTGGCGATGCGCAAAAAGCGCTATGGCATCTGGCAAGAATATAGCTGGAATGAAGTCTACCAGCATGTCCATGATTTTTGTCTGGGGCTGGTCAGTCTGGGATTAAAGCAGGGCGAAACGGTTGCCATGATCGGGGACAATGACCCGGAAATTTACTGGGCACAGATCGCAACACACAGCGCACGGGCAATGTCGTTCGGGGTTTTCAGCGACGCAGGGCCACAGGAATTGATTTATGCGCTGACCAAAAGTGAAGCGGTCTTTCTGGTGGCGCATAATCAGGAACAGGTCGATAAGGCGCTGGAAATTAAAGAGCATGTGCCGCTGCTGCGTAAGGTCATTTACTGGGACGATCAGGGGTTATGGAATTATGATGACCCGCTGCTGGCCAGCTTCGAGGATATTGAGGCGCTAGGGCGACAGTACGGCGCGGCGCATCCTGGTTTATATGAAAAGATGGTGGCGGAAACGCAACCTCGCGATATTGTCATTCTGAGTATGACTTCCGGCACGACTAGTCTGCCCAAGCTGGCGATGGAAAGCAACTGGCGTTTTGTCTACGGTTATTACGTGTTCGTTGATTTCTTCCCGACCTTTTCCAGCGATACCTGGCTTTCGTTTAGCCCGATGGCATGGCTGACCGAACAGGCTCTAGGTTTCACGCCGTTCCTGATGGATGGATTTGTCGTCCATTTCCCGGAAGGGCCGGACACCGTATCGACGGACATCCGCGAAGTCGCTCCGGCTGGACTGCTGTTTCCCAGCCGTGTCTGGGAAAATCTGGCGAGTGTGGTGCAGGTGCGCATCAACGACAGTTCGTGGCTCAACCGCCAGATGTATAAGCTGTTTATGCCGCTGGCCTACCAGATTATTGATCTCGAAGACGCGAAAAAGCCGATCCCACCGCATATGCGACTGCTGCGCTGGATAGGCGAATCCGCCATTTTCGAACCGCTGCGCGACAAAATAGGCCTGACACGGGCACGTAATGTGCTGACGGCAGGGGCGGCACTCAGCCCGGATGTGATTCGCTTCTTCCGCGCGATTGGTGTCGAATTACGCCAGCTTTATGCCTCTACTGAAGCGCCGGGAACGATGCATATGCCGGGAGATGTGAAGCTGGCAAGTGTGGGCGTGGTGATGCCGGGTGTCGAGATCAAAATTGCTGACGATCAGGAAATCATGCTGCGGACAGAAGCCATGTTCAGTGGTTATTTCCATGACGCGGAGGCGACTGCCAAAGCGATTGATGCAGAAGGGTGGTATCACACGGGCGATGCGGGGTATATCGACCCGGATGGGCATCTGATTTATCTTGACCGTGCGACGGATATGATTGAATTAGCGAATGGCGAAAAATTCAGTCCACAGTATATTGAAGGCCGCCTGAAATTCAGCCCGTATATTCAGGATGTGATGACGGTGGGCGGGTTTGATATGCATTTCGTGAGCTGCATCATCAACATCAATTTTGAGAATGTGGCACGCTGGGCAGAAAAGAACCGTATCGCTTTTACAACCTTTGTCGATCTTTCGCAGAAAGCGGAAGTCTACAATCTCATCAAGCAGGAAATTGAGCGTGTCAATGAGACACTGCCCCCTCCGGCGCGGGTACAGAAATTCGTCATCCTGCATAAAGCCTTTGATGCGGATGAGGCTGAACTTACCCGAACGCGCAAGCTGCGCCGCCGTGCGCTGGAACAAAAATATGGCGCGATGCTGGACGCGATGTATGGGAATCTCGAACAGGTGACAGTGAGCGCGGAAGTGAAATACCGCGATGGGCGGACGGGCGTGGTTGAAACCGCTGTGCGCGTTTGCAGCGTATAGGTAAATGCATCAACGCAAAGACGCTAAGAGGCAAAGGTGCAGAGGGAAAAGACGTATAATTGCGAGACAGTCAAGCAGATAGAACAGGGATGAGACATGAGTGAGCCGGAAATCAGAGATGCCATTCACGTAAATGTGGAATATTTTGATGGACAGGAGGAAGGTGATGTTGGACATCCCTACTACGTCGCTTCCTGTGTCGAGATTACGGCAACAACAGATGGTGAAACGCTGGATGAGTTAATCAAAAATATTCACGAAATGATTGATCTCTACCTTGAAGACATTGATACGGTGGCAGAACTTCAGTTGGCACCGAAGCCGCGTATCATCATAACGCTGGAACTACCGCATCATTATGCCGAAACTGCGTAGCCTAACGGGTTCAGAAGTTGTGGCAATACTTGAAGGTTTTGGTTTCTCAGTAGTGCGCATCAAAGGTAGCCACCATATCATGCGGCGCGTTGTAGATGGAAGAAAACAAACGCTCAATGTTCCCGTGATGCCTGCCAGTATATTCCGGAGGATGAAGTAAAGCTGCGTTTCTATGCCGAATGATAAAGGTTGCCAGGTTCGTATGTCCATTAATTACTCGGAAGGCTGCTATACATAATGTCCACTGCTGTTCCACCGTCTACTACAACACAAAGCGATTTATCTCCTGACCCATTTCTAGCGCTTCCACGTCGAGCGGTTCTGATTCTCCTGCTGCTGGCGATTGCCAACGGCGTATTTCTGTATGTACTCCCACATTTAGCTGAAACCCTATATGCCTGGTCGATTAAACCGCCTATCAATGCGGCGTTTATGGGGGCGGGTTATCTAGGCGGAACGGTTGCAACCGGATTAGCCTTTTTTAGCGCGAGATATTGGCGATCTGTGCGGCCTTTTATCGCTGCATTTTTCACGCTGGCCGCCACATTATTTATCGCAACGCTGATTCATGCGGATCGTTTTGTCTGGTCATACCCACTCACCTGGGTATGGACGGCGACTTACGCGCTGATTCCTCCGCTGGCGGTCATTATCTGGTTTGTGCATGAACGCGCGACTAAAGCCCATGCCGAACGCGATGCGCGGCTGAATACCATACGATTGGTCAATTGGCTGCCGGGAATCGTCATGACGGTGTTGGGAATTTTGCTATACATCACGCCACAGAGTTTTATGGCGGATTGGCCCTGGCAGATTACGCCGCTGCTTGGTCGGGCTTTCGCGGCATGGTATCTGCTGGCGGGAATTATGTCGATCTCTATGGCCTATTCGACCCGACAGGCGCACGAATTGATTATCCCTATTGCAACATTGGTAGCATGGGATGTGCTGACGCTGCTGCTTCCGATATTTTTTGGCAGCGATATGCACACAGATATAATCACTTTCTGGCTGTGGATTGGGCTGCATGGAATATCGCTGATTATTGGAGTTTATACTTTGTGGCGAGGTGTCGTTTTATCACGCGACGGGAGTGGCAAAATCGTTTTCTGAAAATACGGTTACTAAGTTGGGGTTCCCTGCTTTATGCGGGGAATCCTGTTTTGAAAAAGGATTTTATTGCGTGACCACTTTTTACGAGGAAAACAAAAAATATATCACCTGGGCGCTGTATATCGCGCTGGTGCTGGTGCTGATTGTGTGGCTCGGCCCATTGATCGCGGATAAGAAGCCCTCACGTCTGATTCAGAGTACGATCACGGGACTGCTGGTGGGTGGGGTGTATTCACTAATCGCGCTGGGCATCGTCATCATCAACAAAGCATCAGGCGTGTTCAATTTTGCGCACGGCGGCATGATGCTGCTGGGCGGGATGATTTTCTACAGCTTTTTCACCAGCGGAAGTGTATCCCCGTTGGCGGCTGTTGTCCTTTCGATACTGGTCGTGGTGATGGCGATTGGGACGGGAAGCCTGCGCGATTTGCTGATTCCACGCAATGCGATTATCGCGCTGGTGGCATTTGTGATTCTATCGGGCATTCTGATGCTGCCGGGAGCGGATTGGAAATGGCCCCGCGCGATTGTCGGGGCGCTGGTCGGCTCGGTGCTGATGGGACTGGCAATCGAACGATTCACGATTCGTCCGTTAATCGGTCAGCCGCTTTTCGCCGCGCTGTTGATGACACTGGGACTTGCCAGCGCGATGAACGGCATAACCAATCTGATCTGGGGCAGTGTGCAACTTCCACTGCAAATTTTCGACTGGATTGACACACTCGGTATTCCACGCCCCATCGCAATTGATGCGACCAGTTTGGGCGGGAAGGTGATTGTTCGCACTGAACTGCTGTTCGCTTTTGGGTTGGCGCTGGTGGCCTTCGCCGGGTTCGTGATCTTTTTCCAGTTCACCAATACCGGACTGGCGATGCGCGCGACATCCGAGAATCAAAAGCTGGCGCAGTCGGTAGGGCTGCGGGTGCGCGTGATTCTGGCGACGGCCTGGGCGATTGCTTCGCTGCTGGCGCTAGTAGCGGGTGTATTGCAAGGCGGGACAGCCAGTTTATCGCTCAGTTTGCCGGGAACAGCACTGCTGGCGTTTCCGGCGGTGCTGCTCGGCGGCTTGGAGTCGATTGGTGGGGCGTTAGTGGGTGGGTTGATTATTGGGATTATTCAGGAATGGGCGAATCTGCTGTTTCCGGGTACACAGGCTGGGACAGAACTTGCGCCGTATGTGACACTGATGATCGTGCTGATTATTCGCCCGGATGGATTGTTTGGACAGAAGAGAATCGAACGGATATAGGTAGTTCCGAGTGCCAAGTTCATAGTTCCTAGTGGTCTGCGAGTTGCAGCGATATTTAAGGAGTGACGAAATGGCTGGAGTTAATCGGTTTGAAGATTTAGTGGCATGGCAAAAAGCGCGTGTTTTGACTCGAACGATTTATGAGATCACGCGACAGGAAAGATTTGCCAGAGACTTCGGCCTTTCCAGCCAGATTCAACGCGCGGCGGTTTCGATTATGTCCAATATTGCCGAGGGATTTGAGCGCGAAAATCCAGGTGAGTTTCATCAATTTCTGGTTATCGCCAGAGCTTCCTGTGCGGAAGTACGGTCTCAACTGTATGTCGCTTATGACATTGGGTATTTGGACAAGGCAGAATTTGATTTGCTGATGGAGCAGGCACAGGAAGTTGGCAAAATCATTACGGGCTTAAAGGGCTATGTTGCCCGTCAAAAGCGCAAATCCAAAGAATAGCGTTTAATGAATTTTACTTAGAACTTGGAACTGAGAACTAGGAACTAATAACGATGCGAGTGGCAATTATATCGGATATTCACGGGAATGATTTCGCACTGGAGAAAATGCTGGCGGATTTGGGCAGCGGATACGACCAGATGGTGTGTCTGGGGGATGCCATTCAGGGTGGGGCACAGCCTGCTCAAACAGTCAGCCGATTGCGCGATATGAACATCCCGATTGTGATGGGCAATGCCGATGCATGGCTGATTACGGGTGTGGAAACGGGCAAGGAAAAATTACCCCCGGACAGACCCATCGTTCGAGAATGGTCACTCAGTCAGCTTTCCAGCGAGGACGTGGCTTTCATCAAGTCGTTTCAACCAACTGTTACGGTTGATCTAGGCAATGGCAAAAATCTGCTGTGCTTTCATGGGTCGCCCACGTCATTCGATGACATCATTTTGCCGACCACACCGATGGACGAAATAGAAGGTTTTCTGGGTGCGTATAAGTCGTCGTTTTTAACAGGTGGTCATACGCATGTGCAGAACGTCCGGCGGCTAGGCGAAACATTCTACTTTAACCCCGGCAGTGTTGGTTATGCCTATTTTCATCATCAGCCGGAAGATCATTTCAAGGCCGATGCGTGGGCGGAATATGCATTGCTCACGGTTGAGGGTACGCGGGTAAGTCTGGAATTCCGGCGTGTACCCTATGATGCCGAATCTGTGATTCAAATTTATCTATCGAGCGGCAGACCGTATGCCGAAGCAGGCGCTAACCAGTATCGCTGATTAAACAGGAGTCGTCATGTCTGCAAACATTCGTCCCGCAGGTGTTCTGGATACAACCTACGCGCAGGATATGGCGCTCAACCGGACGCGCACTGATAAGCTCGTTAAGTACGGGCTGTTCGGTTTGCTGCTGCTCGTTCCCCTGCTGGCGAAGGAAGGCCCCTTTGGACTGGACATTATTCCGCAGTTGTGGGTCGGGACGATTTTGCGCATCGCCATCGCGGCGATTGCTGTACAGGGACTTAACTTACTGGTGGGTTATACCGGACAGGTGTCGCTGGGACATGCGGCGTTCATGGCGGTCGGGGCGTACAGCGCGGCGGTATTTGCCCGTAATCTGGGCATGTCTTTCTGGATAGCACTGCCGCTTTCGGCGTTATTTAC